>CADAGA010000006.1 GCA_902787275.1 Oscillospiraceae bacterium
ATCATAAATGTTTTCCCTCATCCGACCTCGCTTCGCTCGGCCACCTGTCTCGCCTGCCGGCTCGGTCGGCGCTTCTGCCTGCGGCAGAGGCGTCCAGCGGACGCCCGCTCCCCCAAGGGAAGGCTTTTACATTGAGCGTCAGCTCAACAAATTCCACTTCCCGAAAAATGTCCCTCCCCTCCTCTTGCGTTTCGCAGGCGCTTGACGCAAGATACGATTTCCGTTATACTATTTTTACAAAGGGGGAACGCTTATGCTGCTGTCCGCACAAAAAGAATGGGTCATCGACGAATTCCGCCCGACGCTCGCCTGTCACGCGTCCACGGTGCTGCCGCTGCCGAACGGCGAGGTGCTCGCGGCATGGTTCGGCGGTTCCGCCGAGGGCAAAGACGACGTGGATATTTACGTTTCACGCAGAGCAGGCGCGCTCTGGTACCCGCCGCAGCGCATCAGCGCCGGAGACGTGCCGCACTGGAACCCCGTGCTGTTCCGCGGCGCAGACGGGCGGATCGTTCTGTTCTTCAAAGCCGGCAAGCCCATCGCGCAGTGGCAGACGTGGTTCTGCGAATCGACCGATCTCGGCAAAACGTGGTCGACGCCTGCAGAGCTCGTCCCGGGCGACGTGTCCGGCGGCAGAGGCCCGGTCAAAAACAAGCCCATTCGCCTTGCGGACGGCACGATCCTCGCGCCCGCATCGACCGAGCAGGGCGCGTGGCTGGCGTTCATCGACGTCTCCCGCGACGACGGCAGGACGTGGGCACGCACGCCGGTCATCCCCGCCCCGCGCTATAAGAGCGGGCGGCAGATCGCGATGATCCAGCCGACGCTGTGGGAATCCGCACCGAACGCCGTGCATGCACTTTTCCGCACCAACCGCGGACGCATTTACCGCAGCGACTCCGCCGACGGCGGCAGGACCTGGCGCGAGGCGTACCCGACTGCGCTGAAAAATCCGAACAGCGGCATAGACCTCGCGCGCGTTCCGGACGGGCGGCTGTTCCTCGCGCACAATCCCTGCGGCCGAAGCTGGGGCGAGCGCGCGCCGCTGCTTCTGAGCGTGTCGGAGGACAACGGGGAAACGTGGCGTGAGCTGCTCACGCTCGAACGCCGCCGCACGCCGGACGACGAGTTCTCCTACCCCGCCGTCGTCAGCGACGGCTATGCCCTCCACATCACTTATACCTATCAGCGGCAGAAGATCGTCTACTGGAATATCGTCGTGGACGAGACGGAGCCCTGAGCCTTTTCACCGATCGACAGCGAAGCGCGGGCAAGAAAAGAGCCGATCAAAAAAATGTTCCCTTTTTTCCGAAAAGCCCTTGTTCCGCACGCAGAAAATATGGTAAAGTGATTTTATACCTTTGAGAAGGAGCTGTTTTTATGCAGATCGCAAAAAAACTCCTGTCTGTATTTCTGGCGGCGCTGCTGCTCGGTACGGCGGCCGGCGGCGCTGGCCTTGCAACGGCTGCGTCCGTTCCGCTTTCCGGCAGCGGCACGCAGGATTCCCCGTATTTGATCGCAAGCGATGCGGACTGGCTCTCGCTCGCGCAGTACGTCGCGGACGGCGGCGAAACAGCAGGCAAGTTCTTCCGCCAAACGGAAAACGTCACCGCAAGCGCCTGCGTCGGCAGCTTATCGTTCCCTTTCCGAGGCAGATACGACGGCGACGGCAAAACGCTGACAGCGGCACTCAACGCGAATACCAACTGCGTCGCGCCCTTTTCATATATTCGCGGCGCGACGATCGAAAACCTGCGCGTAGCCGGCGCAGTCAGCGGCGGCATGCACTGCTCGGGACTGGTCGGCTCGGTCAGCGATACGGACAATTTGATCCGCAACTGCGCGGTCGAAGCATCGATCACCACCTCCGGCACGCACTGCGGCGGTTTCGTCGGTCACGGCGGCAACTCCGAGGCAGAGCTTGACGGCTGTGTCTTTTCCGGCAGTATCTACGGCGGCGCCCACGTCGGCGTGCTCTGGGGCTGGAGCGATGAGAACGCGCGCGTTACGCTGCGCAACTGTCTGGAAAACGGCACAGAATATACGGCACAAAACCTCAACCCTGTCGCCTTGGGCGCTGCCAAAAGCAGGAATACCGACATCATCGGTTACATCACGCCGCAGATCGGCAATCCCAGTCGCAACTGGTTGGATTACGGCAGGCGGGTCTATACGATCGAAGCGGGCGAAAACGTGTCGCTCGATTTCGGCAATGCAAATACTCTCTTCAATGTCAGCGACCTCGGCGTCCATAGCGCCGATCTGTTGGTCTGTGGCGGCGTCGGTTTCGCACAGGCGAACAAGACGGTCACGCTGACGCCTTCCTGTACCGACGGAAGGCCGGCTTACGCCGTGCGGTTCTCGCCGTCCGCCGGCACGTTTGCAGACGGCGTGCTGACCATGCCCGCGCAGAACGTGACGATCTCCGCCGTGCTCAGCGTGAACGACACCGGCAAGGCGATCCAGCTTGCGGTAAGCGGCAAAGCGCCGAACGTCAAAGGCACGCAGCAGAACAGCGTCTGGTTCGGCAGTTACAAACAGAGCGGCAGCAAAACGGACGGCTACAGCATCGATCCCATCAAGTGGCGCGTGCTCTCGAATGCGGACGACAAGCTGTTCCTGCTCTCCGATCAGAACCTCGACGTGTTTGCGTATAACAAGCAGGAACGTTTCACGGTTTGGGAAACCAGCGACATGCGCAAATGGCTCAACGGACTGGATGCATACAGTGCCGACAGCTTCCAGGGCAACGCGTTCACCGCGACGGAATACGCCGTGCTTGCGCAATCCGAGCTCATAAACGGTGAAAATCCGGACTACTACGCCACCCCTTCCGAAGACAATACAACGGACAAGGTGTTTCTGCTGTCGATCCCCGAGGCGATGAACACGGCATACGGTTTCGCGGGCAATATGCAGTCCAGCAACACACGCGTATCGACGAACACGGCGTACACGGCAGGCGGCGGAAAAACCGGCGGCATTATGTACAGCGCCGACTCGGAAGACATCTGGTGGCTGCGCTCTCCCGGCGGCATAATCTTCAGAGCGGCGTACGTCTCCAGCTTCGGGCTCATAGAAACACGCGGCAACCCTACGACCAGCACCGGCGTTGCCGTGCGTCCCGCAGTGCAGGTCGACCTGGGCAAAGTCCTCTTTACGTCTGCCGCAGAAAACGGCAAGCAGACCGGCGGACTGACAGATGTCGGGAGCTATTCCGGCAAAGAATGGAAATTGACAGTGCTGGACGACAGCCGCGCAGACTTCAAAGCCGCCTGCGCCGCTGACGACAACGGCGTGCGCACGATCCAGTACAGCGGCGCGAAGACCGGCGCGAACGAGAGAATCAGCGCGATGATCGTAAACAGCGACGGTGTCGTGACGTACTACGGCGTACTCTGTGACGCAGAGACCGGCAAAAACACGGTCACGGTCGATGTAAACGGAAAGCTGCACGACGGCGACACGCTCTATGTTTTCAACGAACAGCAAAACGGCGACAAAAAAACCGACTACGCGAGCGCGCTGCATGACGTCACCGAAACGGCTGAGCGCGCCGAGACGCCGACGGCGGTTTTTACCGCTGAAAGCTACGATACGGGCACGCTCAGCGGTCTGACGGCAGGCATGACCTATTCGATCAGCGGCGGTGCAGAAGTCACCGCGCAAAGCACGAGCGTCCGGCTCACCGGTCTTGCGCCTTGCACCGTCTCGGTTGTCAATCCCGGCAACGGCACGACCACCGTCGACAGCGCTGCGCAAACCATCGACATCACTCGAGCGTCGGCGCCGACGCTCAATCCGACCCAGCCCGCGACGATCCGCGACAAGGGCGCCATTCCCACCACGGCGGCGCACCAGACGAGTACCGACGGCGTCAACTGGACGAACGCCGGCGGCGCGTGGACAGATCTTGCAGAGGGCACGTACTACGTGCGTGTGAAAGCTGCCGACACGGCGCTGGCCTCCGATCCGCAGACGATCACGATCGCAGTTCCCCGGTACACAGTCAGGTTTGTCAACGAGGACGGCACGGAGCTGCAAAGCGGTGCAGTCGCCTGCGGCGAAACACCTGCATACACCGGCGTGACCCCGACCAAATCGCCTTCCGCAACGCACACCTTCTCCTTTGCCGGCTGGACGCCGGAGATCACAGAGGTGACCGGCGATATGACGTACACCGCAGCGTTCAATGCCACGCCGATCACGCTCACGGGGCTTTCGGTCAAAAAGCAGCCGACCAAGACGGTCTACACCTACCGCAGCGACAAAGATCTCGACCTTGCCGGTCTGGAACTGGAAGCGGCCTATTCCGACGGATCGGTAAAACCGGTCGATCCGGCCGCGTGTAAGATCACCGGCTATTCCGCAAAGCCCGCCGGCGACAAGACGATCACCGCGGAATACGAAGGACAGGCCGCGCAGTTCAAGGTCACGGTCAAGTACCGGTGGTGGCAATGGCTGATCCGCATTTTCCTGCTGGGATTCATTTGGTATTAAGCAAACAGAACAAACACGGGACTGCCGATCCGGACAGTCCCGTGTTTCTTTGAATCGTTTATGTGTCCCCGCGCGGCAGGTGCTTGAAAAACCGGATCGCAAACGGAATGCTGACGGCAAAGGTGAGCATATCCGCCGCCGCCTGCGTCGCCTGCACGCCCAGAAGTCCGATACAGTGCGGCAGCAGCAGGATCAGCGGGATGAAAAAGATCCCCTGCCGGCATGCGGACAGCAGTGTCGATTCCCACGATCTGCCGAGCGCCTGATGGATCATATTGGTCGGCACGATCATCGTCTGCAGCGGCATCGCCACACACTGCAGCCGCATCGCCAGCGTGCCGATCTCGATCACAGCCGGATCGTCCCGCCGGAACAGCGCGACGATCTGCGGGCTGCACGCGAACACGGCAGCGGACAGCGCGCTCATCAGGCCGAGGCTCAGAAACACCGTGAACCGGTACGCGGATCGCACGCGGCCATACTGCTTCGCGCCGTAATTGTAGCCCGCGACGGGCATGAAGCCCTGCCCCACGCCGAGCGCAATGCAAAGCATGAACATGAACACCTTGCTGACGATGGACATCGACGCCACCGCCGCGTCGCCGAAAGCCTTTGCCGCAGCCGCGTCGGCAAAACGTGCCGCGCCCTCGAGCAAGCCGTAACGCACGGCCTGCCGGTTGAGCAGCACCGTCGAAATGCTCGCAAGACCCTGCCGGCAGAACGACGGCATGCCGCAGCGGATAATCTCCGTGTACGGGCGCAGCTTCCACGCGATATGCTTCGGGTGGAGCGACACGTTGCTGCGGTGAAACAGGAACATCGACAAAAGCAGCGCAAAGCTGACGCACTGGCTGATGAGCGTAGCGATCGCCGCACCGGACGTGCCGAGCCCCGCTTTGAAGATCAGCAGCGGATCGAGCGCAAGGTTCAGCACCCCGCCGGTGCACAGTCCCACCATCGCGAGCGCCGCCTTGCCCTCCGCGCGCAGGACGTTATTGAGCACGAACGACGCGCAGATCACCGGCGCGCCGAAAATGATATACCGCCCGTAACCGACGGCGTACGGCAGGATCGTGTCCGTCGCGCCCAGCAGCTGCATCAGCGGGCGAATCAGAACGCTGCCCAGCAGCACGATCACCACGCCGAACGCGAGCGACAGGTAGAACGCGCTCGCGGCGTACCGGTCGGCGGCTTCTTTGTCCTTTTCGCCGAGCTTGCGCGAGAGAAGGCTGCCCGCGCCCATGCCGAGCGTAAAGCCGACCGCCTGAAAGACCGCCATCAGGGAAAAGACGACGCCGACCGCTGCGCTGGCAGACGTACCGAGCTGAGACACGAAAGCCGTGTCCGCCATATTGTACACAGACGTGATCAGCATGCTGATCGTGGTGGGAATCCCCAACTGCACGACCAGCCGCGGGATCGGCGTCTGTGTCATTTTCCGGTGCTGCTGTTCCTGATTGATCATGGATACTGCCTCTTTGAAAAAGCGGGACCGCTTCGTGCAGTCCCGCCGTTTTTGCCTTTGTTCCGGTTATTCTGTCCGCAGTGCTTCGACCGGGTCCTTCTTCGCCGCGTACCGCGACGGGATCAGTCCGGCGATCATCGTCAGCAGCACGCTGATGATGATGAGCGCGATCGCGCCGCCGACCGGCAGACGGGAAACGTTGGAGATGTCGACCAGCGCTTTGATGACGATGTTTGCAGGTATATTCAGCAGCACTGTCACCAGTATGCCGATCACGCCCGCCGCAAATCCCACGATCAGCGTTTCGGCATTGAACACGCGGGAAATGTCGCGCTTGGATGCGCCGATCGAGCGCAGGATGCCGATCTCCTTCGTCCGTTCCAGAACGGAGATATAGGTGATGATGCCGATCATGATCGACGACACGACCAGAGAGATCGCCACGAACGCGATCAGCACGTAGGATACGACGTTGATGATCGTCGTGACCGAGGACAGGAAAATGCCGATATAATCGGTATAGTTGATAACGCCCTCTTCTTTGCCCTTATCACGCTGAGACTGGTTGTAGGCTTCGATGATCGCGCCGAGATCCTCTTTCGCCTGGAAGTCCACGGGATAAAGGTTGATGCGGTCGGGATCGTCGGGGTCCGCGATACCCAGGAGCTTCTTGTTCACGGCCAGATTCTCCGCCGCCACGATCTGCGGTTCGGGCGGAAGCTCGGGTTCCGGTTCCGTTTCCGGTTCGGCAGGCGTTTCGGCAGCCGGTTCCTCAGCCGTCCCGTCCGGCGTTTCCGCCGCCGGTTCTTCCTGCGGCTGTGTGGTCAATTCCGCCGGCAGCTCTGCCTCGATCGCGGACATATCTCCCGTGATCATCGCGGTCAGCATGTCGAGCTTCTGCTGGCGGTTCAAAAGCAGGATATACGAATACGCCTGATCGCCGGAGATCCTGCCGACGCCCGGCACTTCATAGTCTGCAAGCAGGCGGTCGAGCATTTCCGTCATCTGTCTGCGCTCGCGCAGCGTGCGGGTGTTCTTCATGAACAGGTCGACGAACTCCAGCGTTTCGGCGCGGTCGCTCTCCGGCACGTTCTGCTCGATATACGCGCGGATCTCGTCCTCGGACATCGTCGTCGCGACCGGCACGACGGCAGGCGCATGCTGCACGCCCAGATTGCCGACCGTCGGATGCAGCGCACCGTCCGCAGAGACCTGCGCCGCAGTCGTCGATTCTTCTTCTGCCTTTTCCGTTTTCTGCGCGCGCTCCGCCAAGGCCTGCTTCTCTTCCACGTCCTTGAACGTCAGACCCGTGAAAACGTCCACGTCCGGATCTGCCATCTGTTCCTTGACGATCTCGCGTTTGGCCGTCTCCGTCACAAGGTAGTCCGTCAGCGCGTGCGTATAACCGACAGCGCCGGTAATGGACGTCGCCGTGGCTTCCTCGTCCGGACGCACGATGCCGACGATCTTCAGCTGCACGCCGCCGCGAACGAGTTCTTCCATATAATTGTCCTCGAACCGCATATCCTCCCATTCGCCGGTATCCGCGTTTTTCGCGTAATAATCCGCCGGAAGAACGAGTGAGAACGTCGTGTTCAGGATCTCGTCGTAGGTAAAGGACGCCTCCTTCGCCTCGACTGCTTCGCCGTTTTGCTGCATGAGCGCGGAGATCGTGTCGAGCAGCTCCTCCTGGTCGAGCAGACCGATCGAATACAGCGCGACGTCCGCGATCTCGTTGTTCGTATCCGCGACCAGCACGAGCTCGTTATACGCGGACGGCCATCTGCCCGCGATCACGTCGTACTGGGAGTCGAGCATTTCGGCGTTGTCGATCATCTCCGTCCAGATATTGAAGCCGTTCATCGACGACATCGACATCCATTGGTTCGTCTCTGCATTTCCGCCCATGCCGTAGCTGCCCATCAGATCGGTCAGCACGTTGTCGGGAGAAAGCTGCACGACGCCGTTCGTCACGTCCGACTTGTAGATATTCAGGTCGATATTGTAGCCGTACTGCGGCGGGGTGCTGAGCTTATCCAGAACGCCGTTCTCCGGATTCTCGATGAACGTCTTGAACGACGCCAGATCGTTGGTCGTCACGTCCGCGGAGAACATATCCATCATGCCGGTCATGATCGGATTGGAATAGATCTTGTCCAGCTCGTGCTCCGACTTCTGCGCCTTTTTCGCCATGGATTCCAGAAGGCTCGTCAAATCGACGGTCTGCTTCTCGATCGACATCGGATACGTGGACAGGGCATCCTGCTGCACGTTGTCGATATAGACCTGGAAACCGTTCGACAGCGACAGGATCAGCGCGATGCCGATGATGCCGATGCTGCCTGCAAACGACGTCATGAACGTGCGTCCCTTTTTCGTCATCAGGTTGTTGGTGCTCAGCGAAAGCGCCGTCCAGAACGACATGGATGTGCGTTCTTTTTTCTTGCGCTTTTTCTCCGCTTTTTTTCGCTCGCGCTGCGCCTGTCTGGTCGCCTGCGTCTCGGCAATATAGGCGTCCTCCTCAAAGGGGTCCGTATCGTCGATGACCTGTCCGTCCAGGAGCCGCACGATGCGCGTCGAATACTGCTCGGCGAGCTCGGGATTGTGCGTGACCATGATGACCAGACGGTTTTCCGCAATCTTCGAGAGCAGCTCCATGATCTGCACGCTCGTCTCCGAATCCAGCGCGCCGGTCGGCTCATCCGCCAGCAGGATCTCCGGATCGTTGACCAGTGCGCGCGCGATCGCCACACGCTGCATCTGCCCGCCGGAGAGCTGGTTCGGCTTTTTGGAGAGCTGATCGCCGAGTCCGACTTTTTCCAGAACCTCGCGGGCGCGTTTTCTGCGTTCCGATTTGGACACGCCGGAAAGCGTCAGTGCAAGCTCAACGTTCGAGAGCACGCTCTGGTGCGGGATGAGGTTGTAGCTCTGGAACACGAAACCGACCGAATGGTTGCGGTAGCTGTCCCAATCGGCGTCCTTGAACTGCTTGGTGGAGCGGCCGACGATGGCAAGATCGCCGGAATCGTACCGATCCAGCCCGCCGATAATATTCAGCAACGTCGTCTTGCCGCACCCGGACGGTCCGAGCACGGAAACGAATTCATTCTGCCGAAAGGCGATGCTCACGCCGCGCAGTGCCTGCACTTCGGAGCCGCCGGTTTTGTAGGTTTTGACGATGTCGGTGAGCTGCAGCATCTGCTCATCCCCCTGTTTCCTTCTTTTACCAAATCAGTATACCCCGCCCGCAGGCAAAAAGTCAACCGCGCGCGGATTAAATTCACATTCCATTCATATATTTTCACGCAAAAAGAACGAGCCGCCCGCAAAACGGCTCGTTCGTATTCGTTCTATCCTGTTTGGGTCGCGTCATCCGACGGTGAAGCTGAAGCAGTGGGATTTGAGTCCCGACGTGCCGCTCGGCTTGTACGCGTTAAAAATCGTACGGAATGCGTTTCCGTTCATGGTCTTATCGCCCACGCGGATGCTCGTCACGTATCCCACGTCGCCGCGCGCACGGTCGTGCGAAAGGATCTCGATCCACGTCGAAGGATCGCCGGAAAGCGTGATCTTTTTGTTCGGGTTGGCACGGTTGTACGCTTCGATCAGCTCCTTGAAGTCCGCGGCGCTGATCGAGCTGGTGGAGACGCTGACGTTTTCAATGCTCTCCACGCCGCCCGCAAGGTACGGATACTTGCCGCCCCAGACGGTTTCCGCGCTGGTCGTCCTGCCTGCGGAGCTGGCATAGAACTGCGCCGAGATCGGGCTGCCGCCGTAGGTCAGGTATTCGCCCAGCACACTCTTGACGGCCGATTTCACCAGCGGTGAGAGCTTGCTGTCCGCAAGCGTGGAATACGCCACGTCGCCGCCGGAAAGCGTGTACTTGCGCACCTTCATGTAAGAATACGCCGCGACCGCCTGCGCCTTCAGCGCTTCCTCGTCGCCGCTCTTTGCGTAGCCGCCGATCTCCTGCTGCACGACGCGAACCAGGAAATCCTCCGTTTCACGCATCTTTCCGCCGTACATCACGGTGACAGGCGGCTGCTCGCGCGTGAGCGTCGTTCCGGGGTAGTAGTGATAGAGAATCTCCTGATAGCTCCAGCCCTTCTGCGAATAGGCGAGCGCACCGAGCTGGCTCATGCCGACGCCGTGGCCGTATCCGTAAACGGTGAAGTTGAACTTGACGTTCTGCTTGTCAAGCGACAAAAGATCGGACAGAAATGATCTCGTCGTGGTTGTGGTTGTGGTTGTGGTCGTCGCCTTGGTCGTGGAGGTCGTCGTGGTCGCCTTGGTCGTCGGTTCCGTCGTCGTTTCGGTCTCCGACGCCTTGGTCGTCGACTCCTCTTTTTCCGCAGCGGATTCCTTCGACGCTTTGGTCGTCGTAGTCGTAGTCGTGGTCGTCGTGGTCGTGGTCGTCGCGACCGCCGTAGTCGTGGTGGTCGTCGCCGGCTTGGTCGTCGTGGCTGCGGTGGTCGTTTCCGGCGCAATATACGGCCGGACGTCCAGCTCCACTTCCTGCGGCGCGGGCGTTTCCACAAACACCGGTGCGGGCGCTTTCTTCATGCCGGCGGTATCCGCCGTTCCGAATAGCGCCAGATCCACGTTTTCCTCCGTCGTGGACTCCTCCGGCTCGGTCGTCGTTTCTTCGATCATCATTTCCGTCTGCGGTTCGGTGACCGCTTCGATCTGCGCGATCGCAGCGGGGCTGACCTCGCGCGCGGAATCGAAGAACGCCGCGACTTCATCCTTGAAATAGAAACCGATCAGCACGCACAGGATCAGTGCGATCACCACGCAAACGGCGATCTGGATCGCCGTGCTGCGCTTGCGCTTGCGGTTTGCTTCCGTAGACTGCGTGTTTTCCTCGTACAGCTTCAGCGGCTTGACGTCCGCGTCCTCGGGCGGGAACGCCGCGCCGTCGGCGTAGTCCTGCAGCATGGAATACAGCGTGTCGGTCGCCAGCGCAACCAACTCGCCCGTCGTCATGCCGGGCTGGGCGACGATCTTGCGCACGTTGGCGTTTTCGCCGTCGGTCAGCGCGACGTTCACGAACATTTCCTTGGAATCCATGCCGACCGAATAAATGTTGGAAACAGCGGCGCCGAGCGTGGTGCCGATCTCCTGCCGCGCTGCGTCCGCAAGGCACGCGATGCGCTCCGTCATCGACGCGCGGCTGGCGGGATCATCCTTGATCGCGGCGGGAATGAACGCAGCGCCGAACGTCGGATTGCTGCGCACGCCGTTCTGGATAAAGACGTTGGTCTCGGTCGAGGCGAACGCCACGGTCAGATCGCGCTCGGACAGCAGCTCCGCCGTCTCGATAAAGCGCATATTGTTGTCCGGAATATCGAACTGCGGACGCTCCGGTTCCGCGACCGGCTCCGTCTGTTCAGGCTGCTTCGGCTTGTCCGCCTCGGCACGCTGCTCGAAATACGGCGTGACGCCGTTTTCCACGATCTCCTGCATGCGGCTGTTCTCCAGCGGCAGATACAAAAGCGTCTGCTTGCCGCTGCGCATCGAAAAGCCGGAATACAGACCGTCCGACGTCATAAAAACGGCGGCATTCTTCGGCATGAGCGCATGCGCCTTGGCCGAAGCGTCTGGCGCGGAGATCTCCTGCCGGATCACGGAGATCACGGCCGGGCAGATCTCGCTCTTGAGACCGAGCGCCTTGAGCATATTCCATTTCTGCTCCAAAAACGCGCCCTCGTCCGCGGCAGCGACGATCACGTCGGCGGTGCGGAACATGTCGCGCATCTGCGCAAAAAAGGATTTCGTATCGTCCAGTACGCGGAACGGCGTCACCTGCGCGCCAAGCTGTGCAAATGCGTCCTCTGCAATCTGCTGTGCGCGGACGTCTGCTGTCGCATAATCTTTGACGATCGCTATACATTCAACTTTCACAGATAAACCTCCCATATCCATCCGCACCCCTCCACGGGCGCGGACTCGTCCGGTTCCGTTACAGATAACGCGCCGTTACGCGTTCGGGATCCATTTTGCCGCGCTGGAATAGGGATTGGCGATCCCCTTTCTCTGGTAATACTTGTCCGGATAGCGCGGATTGTTGTTGACCACTGCCTTGGACACGTCCACCTCGGCGGACTCGCCGTCGCGCACGAGACGCCCGACGACGACCAGTCTCTCCGTTCCGAAATCGTAGGCACAGGTGGACAGCGTCAGCAGCTTGTCCGTCGGCAGGATGTCCACGCCGGTGGAGTACAGCTTGCGCTGATCGAGCTCGGCGATGTATTCTCTGCACTCCTTTTCATCCTTGAGCTGGGTGAAAATATAGTCAAAGAACCAGCCGGAGGAATCGTAGTCGGAGTCGGTCAGGAACACGGCGTAGATCTTGAAGGTATAGTCCGCGTACATTGTTTCCAGATGGATCAGCGGCGCCTTCTTGAAGCCGTCGATCTTGCGGTACTTCTCCAGCTCGCCGAAAACGAGATCGTCGTATTCCATGTTGTGGCCAAAGATGCTCGTGTTATAGTCCAGCGCCGCGTAGGTGTTCTGGTAGTTGACGAACGGGCAGCCGTACTTGGTCGACTCGCCGAAGAAATTGCGGTGCAGATACTTCTTGTTGTCCTTGCCCTGCACGACCGGTGTGGAAACGCCGGTGCCGGGGATCTCGAGATAACCGTAGAAGTCCGGGTTCGCTGCATAGAACTGCGCCAGATCGTACCGCGCGCCGGTCGGCAGCTCGGTGTCGCCGTAGGCTGCCTTGAAGGACTCCGCGTCGCTCACGCCGCTCGTCAGCAGATCGTCGATCTTGGAGTGGCGTCCCTTCTCGATCGCAGGCTGGATCAAATATGTATTGGCGATAATGCCCAGACAGACGACCACCACGACCATCGATACAAGGAACAGCACCTTGCGGAAGATCTCGAACGTGCTGTCGTTCTTCTGCGGAAGCAGAGAGCGCTTGCTCTTTTTCGCCGGCTTTTTGGCGGGCTGCTTCGCGCGCTGTGCTGCCGGACGCGCCGCCGCTTTGTCCGCAGCGCTGCGCACCGCATCCGCAGAGTAGATCTGCGTGCGTTCGGTCTCCTCCGACGCGGAAGCCTGTTCCATCGCGTCGGCGAAGCTCGCCTCGGTGCCGTCCAGCTGATCGAGCGAGAGATTGAACGCGTCCTCCTCCGCTTCGGCACGCTCGGCCTCGGCTTCCTCGGCCTCCATTGCCTGCTGCACGGATTCGGAGAAGGAAACGTGCTGCTGCGCCTGCTCGTGGTCGGAATAAGAGTAGATGTCCTCCATCTCCTGCGCGGGCGCAGGCGCGGCTTCCTCAGCCGGCACGTCCGCAGGTTCCACGGCGGGATCGTCGGGATCGATGCTCTGGAATTCCTTGAGCAGCGTGTCGAAATCCGACGTCAGATCCTGCAGGGAATCGCTGTAAAGCTGCTCGAGGAATGCGTCCGGGGAATCATCGTCGGTAACGCTGTCGAGAAACGCGTTGATGTCCTCGTCCTGCGCTGCGTCGGGAAGATCCGGCTCCTGCTGCGGAGCGTTGATGTTTTTCTCGTCGTTATTCAACTCTACTCCTCCTTACGATTCAATACTTCGGCGCCCATTTGGCGCTGTCTTTATAGGGATTCGGCTGTCCTACGGCGTTGTACCACGCCTGCGGACGGCGGTAATCGCTGTGTGCGGTCACGAGCGTCGGATCGATCGCCTCGTCCTCGCCGTCGCGCAGCATCCGCGCCACGACCGCCAGACGCGCCGTGATACGACGACCGTTCGTGTGGAACAGATAGGAACAGGTGGACAGCGTCAGGATCTTGTCGGTCGGCGCCACGTCCACACCCGTGTGATACAGCTCGCGCTCCTGCACGCCGGCAAGATAGCCCCGCATATCCTCCTCGTCCATCGTGGGATAAATGTAATCGAACACGTAACCGCCGTCATCCTCGGCGTTGACCGTGGTCGAAAACACGGAAAAGATCTTGAAGCGGTAGGTGTTGTACAGCGTGCTGTACTCAATGATGGGATTCTTCTTGAAATACTCCGGCTCCATGTATTTTTCCAGATCGTAGAAGACCTGCTGTCCGTCCTCGGTCGTGTGACCGTAAATGATCGTGTTGGTCGACAGCGTGTATTTGCCGCAGCGGTAGTCCAGAAAAGCGTTGCCGTATTTTGTGAACTCGCCGTAGAAATCGTTCTTCAGGTACTTGTATTTGCCGGTCAGACCGTTGTCCGTGTCCGACTGTACCACGACCGTGTCGATCGACGTGCCCGGGATCTTCAGATAGCCGATGGTGTCGCTGTTGGCGGCATAGAGCGGCTTGAAGCGGTCGAGCATGTCCGGCAGATACTCCGCGCCGCCGTCACGGATGACGAGCTTGCCGAGCAGGTCGCGGGACTCGGTCGTATAGTCGGCTGCCACGGGGAGCGCGGTCTGCGGGACCTCCTCCATCACCGGCTCGGCGGGCTTGTCCTCGATCAGGATGTTGCGCACAGTCAGCGCAACGAAAACCAGAAAGACGACCAGTGCGACGGCGGAGATGACCAGCATCGGTGTATTGAGTCCGCCCTTCTTTTTCTTTTTCTTAGCCATTTCTTTATCCTCTCAATACTTTTGTATACTCTGCCAAACCAGATGCAGCGCACGCGACGCTGTCACGTATCTGTTGAATTCCCGGTCCCTGCGACCGGTCTCGAACCGGACGGCACGTGCGCCGTCGCGGTCGGCAATGCCGATATAGACGAGTCCCACGGGCTTGTTTTCACTGCAGCCAGGACCCGCGACGCCGGTCACGGCCACGGCAACGTCCGCGCCGCTGACGCGCTTTGCGCCCGCCGCCATTTCGGTCGCCGTTTCGGCGCTGACCGCGCCGTGCTTTGCGAGCGTTTCATGCCGCACGCCCAGCAGCTTTTCCTTCATATCGTTGGAGTACGTCACCAGACCGCAATCGAACACGTCGGATGCGCCGGCGACCTCCGTCAGACGCTTTGCAATATAGCCTGCCGTACAGGATTCCGCCGTGGCAACGCGCAGTTTCTTCGCGAGCAGCGCCTGCACGACGGCATGCTGGATATCTTCGACGTCGACGCCGTAGATATATTCGCCGAGGATCCCGCGGATCTGCGAGAGGATCGGCGCCATCCGCTTTTCCGCCTCTTCCTGCGTGTCGGCGTACGCCGTGACGCGCAGCAGCGCCTCGCCCTGCTTGGCATAAGGCGCGACGGTCGGATTGCTGAGCCGGAGCAGCGGTGCAACGCGCTCGGCCATGTCGCTCTCGCCGATACCCATGGTGCGCACCGTGTGCGACACGATCACGCCGGTCGTCTTTGCGGCGAGGAAAGGCTTGACCTTATCCGCAAACATCGCGCGCATCTCGTTCGGCGGACCGGGCAGCAGGATCACGCTCTTGCCGTCCTTCTCCATCGCCATACCCGGCGCGGTGCCGTTGTCGTTCTGGAATACGATCCCGCCCTGCGGCACGTCGGCCTGCTTGAGATTGCTCTCGGGCATCGGCCGACCGCGCGTTTTGAAAAAGGCGCGCATCGATTCTTCCGCCTCGTCGTTGCGCACGAGCGCAAAGCCCATCACGTCCGCGCAGACCTCCTTGGTGATGTCGTCTGCCGTCGGACCGAGTCCACCCGTCAGCAGCACGACGTCGCTGCGGGAGAGCGCCAGCTCCACGGTCTGCCGCAGGCGCTCGGGGTTGTCGCCCACGGTGCTGCGGTGCAGAACGGCGATCCCCATGGATGCCAGTTCTTTGGACAGATATTGCGCGTTCGTATCGAGGATGTCCCCCAGCAGCAGCTCCGTGCCGACGGACACGATCTCACAACATAACATGGTATTTCCTCTTGTTCATCTTGCGCGGATCATCAGCGTGCGCGTGCCGGCGACCGCTTCGTCGCACAGCCGCTCGCCGTCCAGAAGATTTTCCGCCTGCTTGACGTAATACAGTTTCGGATGCGTGCGCGGATGCTTCGGCGTGAAGACCGTGCAGCAGTCCTCGTAAGGCAGGATTGACAGCTCGAACGTGTCGATCCTGCGCGAGATCTCGATCACTTCATTTTTGTCCATTCCGATCAGCGGACGGAACACCGGCATGGTCGTCACCTCGTCCGTGCACGCGAGCGCGTACAGCGTCTGGCTCGCGACCTGTCCGACGGATTCGCCCGTGATGAGCGCGCCGCAGTCGTTCTCCTGCGCGATCCGCTCGGCGATGCGCATCATGAAACGGCGCATCAGGATAGTGAACAGTTCCTCGGGGCAGTTGTCGCGGATCGCCTCCTGCAGATCGGTAAAGGGAACCACGTGCAGACGGATGCGGCCGCTGTACTGCGCGACCTTCGCGAGCAGATCGTGGACCTTTTTCTCGGCGCGTTCGCTCGTGTAGGGCGGCGACGCAAAATGCACCGCCTCCAGCTCCAGACCGCGCTTTGCCATCATCCACGCGGCGACCGGACTGTCGATGCCGCCGGAAATGAGGACGGCCGCCTTGCCGGCGCTGCCGGACGGCAGACCGCCCGCGCCCTTTTGCTGGTTGCCGTGGATGAACGCGGCTCTGTCGCGCACCTCGATATTGACCGTCAGGTCGGGATTATGTACGTCCACCGAAAGATGCGGGAAACGCGACAGCAGCACGCCGCCCATTTCCATGCAGATCTCCGGCGACGTGAACGGAAACTTCTTGTCCGCACGCTTTGCGCAGACCTTGAACGTCTTTGCGCTCTGCAGCTCTGGCGCGAGGTAGTCGCCCGTCACGGCGCGGATGACGTCCATGTCCTTTTCGGTCATCAGCGCTTTGGAATAGCCGACGAAGCCGAACACCTTGGCGCACACGTCCGCAGCCGCATCCATGTCCGTCCCGTCCTCCGTCGGAATCGCCGTCACCGTGGACTGCGCCGCAGAGATCTGCCACGAACCGAGCGGTGAAAGCCGGCGGCGCAGATTCTTGATGAGCTGATCCTCGAACGAGTGACGGTTGAGACCCTTGAGCGCAACCTCGCCGTTTTTAAGCAGAATGACTTCTTTCATTTTCTACAAGGAAACTCCTGTGATTTATCTTCTTGCGGTACGGATGGTGCGTTTGCCCTCCGCGAGCGCGGCAAGGAAAACGTCGATCTCCTCCGTCGTGGTGTTGTGTGAAAAGCTCACGCGCAGCGCCGACGCGATCTCGGCGTCCGGCAAGCCCATGCTGCGCAGCACGTGGCTCTTGTGTCCCTTGGCACACGCCGAACCGGAAGAAACGTAGATCTCCCGCCGGGACAGAAAGTTCATCATCGGCTCGGAATTGACGCCGGTGGAAAAATTGACGATATACGGCAGCGCGTCCGGCGGAGAATGCACCGTCACGCCGTCGATGGACGCAAGACCGTCCAGCAGATACGCCTGCAGGCGCTGCACGTGCGGGTACGTTTTCTCGGCATCCGGCAGCGCGCGCGCCGCCGCGCCGAAGCCTGCGATCGCGGGAACGGGTTCCGTTCCGGGACGCAGCATCCACTCCTGCAGACCGCCGAAGGTGCGCGGGGAAACGCGCACGGAGGAACCGCCCTTTTTGTAGCCGCCGCGCACGTAAAGCGCGCCGGCGCCCTTGGGGCCGTGGATCTTGTGGGAGCTGATGCTCATCAGATCGACGCCCATCGCTCCCGGCCGCAGACCCGGCAGTTTGCCGAACGCCTGCACCGCGTCGCAGTGGATCACGGCGGGCGATCCGGCCGCACGCACCGCGCGGCGCATTTCCGCGACGGGCTGAACGGAGCCGACTTCATTGTTGACCGCCATCATGCTCACAAGGATCGTGTCGCGGTTGATCGTGCGGTACAGTGCCTGCGGCGAGACTTTGCCGTCCCGTCCGACCGGCAGGCGCACCACTTCAAACCCCTGCTGCTCAAGCTGTCGCGCAGCCTCCTCCACGCTGGAATGCTCCACGGAAGAAATGACCACGCGCTTTCCGTAACGGCGCATCGCGGCAGCCGTACCGAGAATGGCGATGTTGTTGCTTTCGGTGCCGCCGGACGTGAACACGATCTCCTCGGATCGGCAGCCGAGCCGTTCGGCCACGGCCTCGCGCGCATCGTCCAGCAAAGACTCCGCCTGCATCCCCTTGCGGTACAGAGAGGAAGGATTGCCCCAGTTGTGCAGCAGCGCGTCCGTCACGGCTTCGGCCGCCTCGGCACAGACCGGCGTGGTCGCGCTGTTGTCAAGATAACATTCCACTTCGGGTTCCCTCCAGAGCCACTTTGCCCAATTTTACAGATACCTTATTATACATCACTCTCACCCGTTTGTAAATGAAAAATTTTTCGGAATAGTATACCGCGAAACGCTTCTGCACTACATCCTGTGTTTTTCCTTGATCTTAAAGCAAAAAAACGCAAAAAAGACCACGCTTCACGCGTCGGTCAGGCGGCAGGATCGCGTCTGCGTACGCACTGTTCCGCTTTCAGTATATGCGGACAGGATCGGACAGGGTTCAGTTTACCGTACACAAATGAACGCCTATTTTCTGAA
>CADAGA010000007.1 GCA_902787275.1 Oscillospiraceae bacterium
CTCGATGCGGAACACGTCGCCGAGAATGCCGCACTCCATGACGTGTCTTGCCAGAAGATAGTCGCCGTCGAAGCGGCGGTTCTGGTGAACGGTGAAGAGTTTGCCCGTCCGTACGGACGCGGCGATCATTTCCTCAAGGTCGGCGGGGCAAAGCGTCACGGGTTTTTCGGAAACCACATTCTTGCCGTGCTCCATCGCGTCGATCGCGATCTCCTTGTGAATATCGTTGGGCGTCGCGATCACCACGACGTCGATACGCGGATCGGAAAGCAGCGCCTCTCTGCTCTCGAACGCATGGATGCCGTTCTCTTCGGCGTCCGCCTGCTGCTCGGGGTCGATGTCGAAAATGCCGACGAGCTCGATCCCGTCAATACGCCGCATCTGTCTGCCGTGAAAATGTCCCATGCCGCCGTAACCGATCACGGCGCCGCCGATCGTTTTTTTGCTCATGTCCTAATACCTTCCAACTTCTGTTTATTCGGGGATCAGACCCACCACATTGCGCCCGTGTCCTCGGTGATGAGAACGTCCTTGAGGAACTTGACCGCCTTGGTCAGACCCTCGTACTTGCTCATCAGGCTGTCCTCGTGCTCGATGCTGATGGCCCAGTCGTACCCCACCATGCGCAGATTGGAGATAATATCCTTCCAATACAGCGCGTCGTTGCCGTAACCGATGGTGCGGAACACCCACGAACGGTGGATCTCGTCGCCGTAGGGCTTCGTATCCAGCACGCCGTTGACCGCGGTGTTGTACTTGTCGATCTTCGTATCCTTCGCGTGGAAGTGGAAGATCGCGTCGCCGAGCGCACGGATGCTCGCCACAGGGTCCATCCCCTGCCAGATCAGGTGGCTGGGGTCAAAGTTCGCGCCGATCTCCGGACCGACCGCTTCGCGCAGACGCAGAAGCGATTCCGTATTGTAGACGCAGAAGCCGGGATGCAGCTCGAGCGCGATCTTGTCGACGCCGTGCGCCTTCGAGAACGCGACGAGATCCTTCCAGTACGGGATCAGCACCTCGTTCCACTGCCACTCGAGGATCGTCGAAAAATCGTTCGGCCACGGGCAGGTCACCCAGTTGGGATATTTTGCGCCTTCGTGGTCGCCGGGGCAGCCGGAGAACGTGTTGATCTGGTGAATGCCCAGCTTTTCCGCCAGCAGGATCGTCTTGCGGATCGACTCGTCGAACTCGCGTGCGATCTCCTTGTTCGGGTGCACGGGGTTGCCGTGGCAGGACAGAGCGCTGATCTGCAGATCATACTTTTCCAGCGTCGCCTGGAACGCCGCGCGCGCCGCGTCGTCGGAAAGCAGCGTGTCGGGGTCGGCGTGCGCGTTGCCGGGATAGCCGCCGCAGCCGATCTCCACCATCTGGACGCCGACTTCGTGGAATTGCTTGCACGCCTCCTCGAACGGCAGGTTGCTCAAAAGCGTCGTAAAAACACCGAGTTTCATGTTTCGTTATCCTCCTTATTCGCAGGCACGGAAGAACGCCATGCTGCGCGTGATGTCTGCAAAGCCGTCCGGCTCCGGATCGTCGTTTTCCAGGATCACCCACTCGAGACCGATCGCCTGCGCCGCGTCGAGCACGGCCTTGACGTCACAATCGCCCTCGCCGAGCGCCAGCGGATGGCCGTCGAGACCGTCCTTGACGTGCAGATGCACGATGCGGTCCGAAAGACGGCGGATGAGCGATGCGTTGTCCTCGCCCGCGTAGTGGCTCCAGTAGGTGTCGATCTCGAGATACGCGTCCTTCGCGATCCGATCCTCCGCCGATTCGCCGTCGATCATGATCTTGAATTCGCCGGAATGGTTGTGGTAATAGAACTTCACGCCCTCTTTTTCGCCGATCTCGTTCGCCATGCGATACACGTCGCACAGATGCGCGACCTCCTCGGGCGTGTCGTGCGGCGCGCCGCCGGTGCCGTAGCAGTCCATGCCGAGCGTCTTTGCGTCCGCAATACACTTGCGCACCTTTTCGGGCGTGTCAAAATTGTCGACGCCGCAATGGCAGCCGACCGCGACGAGTCCCGCCGCGTCCAGCGCGGTCCGAATCTCCTCGAGCGGCAGATCGTGGAAACCCGCGAACTCCACGCCGTCAAAACCGAGCGCCTTGATCTTCTTGAACTGCTGCAGGAACTCCGCGCCGTTTGCGCAGTCGTTGCGCAGCGTATAAAGCTGTACCGCGTATTTCATCGTGTGCACCTCAATCCTCAAAATAGACTGCCTTGCCGGTAGCCGCAGATTCGTAGATCGCCTCCAGGATGCGCGTCACGACCAGCGCCTGCGACGCCTTCGTCGGCGGTTCGGTGTCGTTCAGAACCGCATTGATCCACGCGCGCGCCTCCAGCTCGGACGGATCGCCCGAAGAATCGCCGTCAAAGTACGCAGCGCCACCGGCGTCGAAGCTCGGACGCTCGATGATCTGGCGGTCGTGCTTGACGTAATTCATCCGCAGGCCGTCCATCATGTCCGCGCCGCCCTTGTCGCCCGCAAGCAGGCAGATCGCCTCATGCGTATCTGCGATGTTCAGCGCCCAGCTGCTCTCGACGCTGACCGTCGCGCCGTTTTCCATCACGACGAAACCGAACGCCGAGTCCTCGACGGTGAACTGCTTCGGATCCCATTCGCCCCACGCGTTGGCGGTATGCGTCTGATCCGCAAGCTTTCTGTATTTCGTGCCGACGACCATCTTCGGCTTGTAGTTGTCCATCATCCACAGCGTCAGATCCAGCGCGTGCGTCGCGATATCGATCAGCGGACCGCCGCCCTGCTCGTATTCGTTGAGGAAAACGCCCCACGTCGGCACCGCACGACGGCGCAGCGCGATCGCGCGCGCATAGTAGATGTCGCCCAGCTCGCCGTCAAGACACGCCTGCTTGAGGTACAGGGAGTCGTCTCTCCAGCGGGACTGGTAGCCGATCGTCAGCTTTTTGCCGGTGCGCTCGGCGGCCTCGAGCATCTTCTTTGCCTCGGCGTACGTCTTGGCCATCGGCTTCTCACACATCACGTGCTTGCCCGCTTCGAGCGCGTCCACCGTGATGAAGCTGTGCGAGCGGTTCGGCGTGCAGACGTGGACGACGTCGATCGTCTTGTCCGCAAGAAGCTCCTTGTAATCCGTGTAAACCGCGGCGCCCTCGACGCCATATTTTTCGGCTGCCTTCTCAGCGCGCTCCACGATCAGATCGCAGAACGCGACCATCTCGACCTCTTTGATCTTCGAGAGCGCGGGCATATGCTTGCCGTTGGCGATGCCGCCGCATCCGATGATACCGACACGAACTTTTTCCATAGAGAGACCCTCATTTCTTTTTGTATAATATGTAGATATACAGTTTAATTATAGTGGAATCCGAACGAAATTCAAGAAAAAAGCACAAAAAAAAGCACCAAAAAACCATTCGGAATTTTGGTGCTTTTCTACAAAATAATCAGTCGCTCGACACGTATCCGATGCTCTTGATCCCGCTGTTCTGCGAGAGCATATCGATCACGTCCTGCATCTCAAAGGAGTCCGCCATACGCATGGTAATGTCGTACTTTGCGCTGCCGTCCTCGCCGATCTTGATCTTGGTTTCGGTGGGCTTCGCCTTCCACTCTCTGAGCATCTGCGGCAGCTCCTTCGAGAACGCCTCGTGATCCTTGACCTCCATCGTCAGGCGGTGCGACGTCATGGAATCGCTGCCGACCTTGAACTTGTGCATGATGATCTGCAGCACCATGATGAGCGCCGTCGTGAACAGACCGACGAAATACATGCTGCCGCCGCAGCCGATCGCCAAACCGATGCCGGCGGTCGCCCACAATCCGGCCGCCGTCGTCAATCCCTTGACGGTGCTGCCGTTTTTGAAGATGACGCCCGCGCCCAAAAAGCTGATGCCGCTGACGACCTGCGCCGCCAGACGGGCGGGGTCGGTGTTGTGCGTATAGCCTTCCACAGTCGGATCGGCGAGCACTTTCGCCACCTCGAAGAAGCCGTATTTGGAAACGACCATGATCAGCGCCGCCGCACAGCAGACGATCACGTGCGTGCGGATGCCGGCCTCCTTGAAACGCTTGCTGCGTTCAAAACCGATCACCGCGCCGCAGATGCAGGCGACGACGACGCGCAGGAACAACTCAAAGATCCGCATCCCGATGATCTCGTCATGAAAAAGAGCAGCATAGTCAGACATGGTTCCTCTCCTCTTTTCGTAAAAACTGAATTCTGAAAGGCAAACCCTTTCAGAACGCTTTGAATTTAAATGCTATTTTATCACTTTTCTTGTATTCTGTCAAGCAAATCCGACGTTTTTTGTGCAAATCGCTCGCACACTTTCATAGAAATGATATGCGCGGATCCGCAATCGTGTGCAGATCCGCGCAGATTATCTTTTAAAAATCGATAGCAGCCGTTTTTTCGTACACGCACCGCACCGTCCCCCGCAGATACAGCGGTCCGTCCGGCGACGCCGTGATCTCCAGCGTGCCGCCCGGCTGCCGAAGTGAAAGGGTGACCGCCTGTCCGCTCTGTTTTGCGGACCACGCGCCCACCGCCGCCGTCCCGCTGCCGCAGGAGGTTTCCCAGAACAGCGTATCCGCGCGCGGCACGTACACCAGCGGCGTCAGCCGGCTCTCGGCGCGGCTGTAGAACATCAGTCCGAGCGCGTCGGCACGAAGCTCCGCGCAGCGCCGTTTGGCAAGCTGCTGCGCCTCGTCCCGCGGCATTTCACGCTCCAGGATCAGATGGGAAATGCCGTCGAACGTCACGACGGGGCACGTCTGCCCGTCCGCAAACAGCACGCTGTCCACGGAAAGCGGACGCGGCATGGTCACTGTCCCCTGCCACAGTCCGTTCCCTGCGTCCCGGATCTCGACCGGGACCGGTTCTTTCGTGCCGGACACCTCCACCGTCACGCGCTCTTTTCCCGTGCGCATGGCACAGAGCGCGGCTGCGCTCATCGTTGCGTTGGCGCAGAATTCGCCGCCCGCCATCCGCAGCGCAGCGTCGGTGTTTTGCCCTTCCGCGAGGAAACCGACCTGCTCCGCCGTCGGCTCGCACGCCATCAGCGCGGTCGCGACCGCGGCATGCTTTTCGACGGGAACCGGCGTCTCGACCAGAACAGTGCTGTTTCCGGTCGGGTCTGTCAATACGTATCGGACGTCTTTTCTCATTGCTGATAATTGCGCAAAAACTGCTTCGTGCGCTCCTGCTGCGGCGCGCCGAACACCAGCTCGGGGTCGCCCTGCTCCACGATCACGCCGCCGTCCATAAAGATCACGCGGTTGCTCACGGCACGCGCAAACGGCATTTCATGCGTCACGACAACCATCGTCATTTTTTCCTCCGCAAGCTTGCGGATGACCTTCAGCACTTCTCCGGTCAGCTCCGGATCGAGCGCGCTCGTCGGCTCGTCGAAAAAGAGGATGTCCGGATTCATCGCCAGCGCCCGCGCGATAGCGACACGCTGCTGCTGTCCGCCGGAAAGCTGGCAGGGATACGCATCGGCGCGTTTCTCCAGATCCATCTTCCGCAGCAGCTCCATCGCCTCTTCATGCACCTCTTCCTTCGGGCGCTTCTGCACGTGGATGGGCGCATCCATGATGTTCCGGAGCACGGAATAATGCGGGAACAGATTGAACTGCTGGAACACCAGCCCGAAATTCTGCTTGAACCGGCGCAGCTGTGCGGGTTTGACGTACTCCGCCTTGCCCTGCGCGTTCGTCGTCACGGCTGCCTCGTCCTTATAGCAGATCTCGCCGGAGTCGATCGTTTCCAAAAACGTCGCGCAGCGCAGCAGCGTGCTCTTGCCGGAACCGCTGGGGCCGATGATGCTGACGACTTCGCCGGAATCGACCTCAAGGCTGATGCCTTTGAGCACGTGCAGATCACCGCGCACTTTATGGACAAAAGATTTCTGGATATCTTTCATTTGCAGTATCATGCCGCCGCCCCCTTACTTATAGTAGTCGAACTTTTTCTCGATGCGTTCCATCACGAACGCCACCACGTAGTTGGCGATGAAATAGAACACGGCCGCCACAACGAACGGGAGGAAGGAAGTCTCCTTTGCGGCGATCTGCTTGGCAATGGCAAACATCTCGTTATACGCGAGTGCAAACGCGAGCGACGTGTCCTTGACCAGCGTGATGACCTCGTTCGTAACCGACGGGAGGATGGTCTTGACGAGCTGCGGCAGAATGATCTTGAAGAACGTCTGCACCTTGCTGTAGCCGAGCACGTGCGCGGCCTCGTACTGCCCGTTCGGGATCGCCTCGATGCCGCCGCGGTAGATCTCGGCAAAATACGCAGCATAGTTCATCGTAAAGCCGATGATGATCGCCGTGAACCGGTAACCGCGGATCGACCAGCCGAAGAGATAATAGGGGCCGAAATACCACGCTAAAAGCTGCAGCATCAGCGGCGTGCCGCGCATGATGGCGATATAGATCTTCGTGATCCACTGCACGGGTTTGAACCTTGAACGGCGCAGCAGCATGACGATGATGCCGAGCGGCAGGGAAAACAGCACCGTCAGCGCAAAGATCGCGCACGTGTGCAGCATTCCCTCGCCCATTTTGAGCAGCATCGTTGACCAGGCCATGCTCATATTGGATTGCCCTCCTTTTAACGGAAAAGTCTTCCCGCCTTTTGCAAAGCGGGAAGATACAAATCAGATATTGACCGGTGAAGCGTTCGCGTCAGGAAGCCGTGGAAACGAGATACGCGCCCGTCGTCATGTCGATCGCGATCGCGTCGATCGCGCCGGCCTTCAGATCGTTGAACGCAATGTTGTACGTCTCGTACGTCTTCAGCTCGCCGAACGTATCGGCAAGCGCCTTCTGATCGCCCTCGAGCATTTCCGCAGCGGAGGTGCCGATCTGCACGCCGACGACCTTGCCCGCAAGATCGGCAAGCGTTTCGATGTCGGAATCAGCGGCAACGAGGATGCCCTGCGTGTTGTTGGAGTAGGTGATGCCCCACGTATACTTGTCCTCGCGGCCTTCCTTCGTCATGCCGGACCAGATGCAGTCGCAGCTCTTCGCGTTCAATTCCTGATCCTTGAAGTCCCAGTTGAACGGAACGCCTTCATAACCCCAGCCGAGGTATTCGCAC
The DNA here is from genome assembly GCA_902787275.1 of Oscillospiraceae bacterium. GTDB lineage: Bacteria > Bacillota > Clostridia > Oscillospirales > Acutalibacteraceae > UBA1425. Next base: position 7,093 of record CADAGA010000007.1, read on the forward strand.
ACGGCCTTGCAGACGTCGATATCGAAGCCGCCGTAGGTGCCGTCGTCCAGCATGTAAGCATAGGGCGGATAATCCTGGTCATAGCCCTGCTTGAAGGTGAAGCTGCTGTCGCCCGAACCGCGCTCCGGCAGCGTCTCGTCTGCAAAGTCCTCCGGCTTCAGGCAAAGGAAATCCTTGATGTCGGCATATTCCGGCTTGCTGGCGATCTTCTCGAACGTGCCGTCCACAACGAGCGCCTTGATCGCGCCGCTGACCTGATCGGCCAGTTCTTCGTCGCCGAGACGGAAACCGATGGCGTAAGTCTCAACGCCGAGCTCTTCCTCGAGGAACACGTAGTCCGCATCGACAGCGTCCGCGTCGACAGAATCCGCCGCGGGATCCCCCTTGGTTTCGGTCTTGCCGCCGCAGGCACAAAGCGCAAAGAGCATCGTCAGCGCCAGAAGCATACAAAGCAGTTTTTTCATGTTCATTCTCCTTTAATTCTTTTTGCTGAATCGCAATTACTATTTTAACATAGTGTCACACTAAAGTCAACCGTTTTTCAAAAAAATCCTGCCGCGGTTGACTTTCGGGCGGCAAAATGATAAACTTGTTTTCAGAAAGGCGGGACGGATATGGCGGAACATCTGGAGCAAACCGTGCAGACCGAACAGGATATTGAGTCGCTGTATAACCTCTCCGAGCTGTTCAAGGTGTTCGGGGACAGCACGCGCATCCGCATCCTCTATGAGCTGCTGCGGTGCGAGGAGCTGTGCGTGCAGCATCTGGCGGAGCGTCTGTCGATGGGACAGAGCGCGATCTCCCACCAGCTGCGCATCCTGCGCTCGGCGGGATTGGTGCGTCCGCGCCGCGAGGGCAAGACCGTCTTTTACGCGCTCGACGACGACCACGTCCGCGGGATCATCCGCGCGGGCATGGAGCACATCTCACACGGCTGATCAAAACAAAATACGGCGCGGGTTCACGATCTGTGAGCCCGCGCCGTTCTGCATTTTCGTTTATTTTTTGATCGCATCCGCGATCTTGTCAAAGAGCATGCGGAAGAGCTTGACGAAGAGGTTCCACGGCTTCAGGATCAGCTTTCTGACGTCGTTGTTGCCGAAAACGCGGTGCGCCGTATAGCCGCTGCCGACGTGATACGTCATTCTGTACGTCTGCACGGCGACCGTGCCGTCGTCGTTTTTGACGCCGATCGTCAGGTTGGTCACCAGAGGACCGGAATACGGGATCGTCAGCTCGAAGCCGTCCATCGTGTAGTTCTTCACGGGGATGCCGTTGACCAGCACGTAATCGACCTTCCGGAACCGTCCGAGGTCGACGGTGATGTTCTTGTTCGTCTCTTCCGGCGGCAGCAGCGCAAGGATCCGGCGGGTGATGTAGTCATACCCCTTCTGGCTCGGATGAGTACCGGTGAAGGACTTGCTCTTGAAATCGCCCAGAAGCGACCAGTCGTTTTCGGCGGCAAGCGTCTCGGTGCTGCTGACGTCGGCATACAGCACGCCGTATTCTTTCTCCCACTTGCGGTACATTTTGTTCATCGACTCGGCGATGGCGGAGATGATGCTGCCGATCGGTGCGAGCGTGTCGTCGGTGATCGTGAGCTGATTGACCACGTTGAACGAACCGACCATCACGATCGTCGCGTCGGGATTCAGTTCAAGGATCTTTTCGATCAGCACCGGATAGTTCGTCTTCCAGTATTCGTAACCGAATTTCATCTCCGTGATCGCCGTTTTGATCAGACTCTTGATCGCGTCCGTCGAGCTGAGATCGAACTTCAGTCCGTCCGCGAGCATCCCGCCGTTGCTGATGATGCGGTACGTGCGGTAGAAGATGTCGCACATACCCAGCTGCACCGTGATCAGATCCGCTTTTTCGATCAGCTCGATGATGTTGCCGCATTTGCCGTCGGTCTGCGGATCAAAGACGTCGCCCTCGCGCACGCCGTCGAAGGAGCCTTCGTAGCCGAAATACTCCAGCATGTCCTTGTAGTAGGAGTAGCGCAGCTTTTCATCCTTGAAGCCGTCCTCGACGCCCAGCAGATCGAGCGTCACCGCCGTCGTCATGCCGGGGAAGGTAAACGGCCAGTAGGTCGCATCCTGATCGGCCATGTCCATCGGCGCCGTGCAGCCGACCGCCTGCGCGATCTGATACGGGACGCAGCCCTGCACGTTGCGCATGTCATATTCGCCGTACTGTCCCTCGCCGTCCGGCAGATATTCGCCGTTTCTGCCGATGTAAAACCCTTCGGCGCCGCAGCCGCGCGAAATGGAGTCGCCGATCGCAAGGTATCCGCCCTCCTTGCCGAACTGCCGGACGGTCTCGGCGGTCGCCGCAGACACGGCCGCGGTGCAGCAGGCAAACACGAGCAAAACGCTCAGCAGCGCTGCAAGGATTCTTCGCATGTTCTTCTTCATGATGATTCCTCCTCTTGAATTCTTACGGTTGGGAAACTGTATCCGATGACACGATCCTTGACAGGAAGAAATCGCGTTTTTCCGGTGTATCCAATGAATGAACGGGCTTGAGCTGCGGGGCAGACGCGCCCAGATCGAGGCAGCGCTGCGCCCATGCGTCGTGCGTGCCGGGCGTCTGGCGCAGCACGGTCAGACGGCTGATGAAGCACTTCGCGCGCTGGCCGGTGTAGCGCTTGTTGCACTGTCCCATGTAGTCCTCCAGCTCGTCGATGCAGCTCTCCCAGTCGATCGCAGCATCCGATTCCACGACCAGTGCGTAGCGGCTGGGTGTGACGCTGTCGTCCTGGTAGAACAGCCAGTGATCCACCGTGATCCCGTGCGCTTTCTCCAGCATCTCGACGGTATTTCTCGCGTCCTCCTCGCTGAACTTCTCTCCCGCGACGTTGAACAGCTGTCCCTTGCGGTAGACGAAGGAGATCAGCGGGCAGCGGTTGTGGAACCCCCTGACCTCGATCACGTCCTTGAGATGGTAGCGGTACAGACCGGCGCGCGTCGTGATGAGGACCTCGTATTTCTGCCCTTCCTCAAGCTGGTCGAGCGTCAGCACGCGGGGGCTTTCCCCGTTCGCCTCGTCCGCCGGAATGAATTCGTAAAAGCAGCTGTCCGTCAGCAGCTGCATGCGCGTGTCCTCCAGCTCGCGGCATGCCGCCACGAGCGCCTCCGACGCGCCGTAGATCGAAAAATCGAACGGGACGTCCTGCGCGAAACGGCGCACGTAATCGGCCGCGGGCTTGAAGGACGCGTTGCCGATGCTGCACAGCACGGCAAGATTCGGCCACAGGCGGCGGAACAGCGTCCCGTCAAAGCCCTGCTCAAACTGTTTTTGCAGGTAAGCGGCGCGCTCCGGCATCGGCTTGATGAGGGCGGAGAGCTTTTTGCGCAGCGTTTCGTCCATCTGCACGCTGTCGCTGATGACGCCGTCGCGGATGTCGTTGACGATCGTCTGCCAGTTCTTTTGCAGATACGCAAGCTGGCTGACGTTGATGCTGAAGAACACGGAGAAGAAGAACGTCACGTCCTCGTCCATCAGCGCAAAGCGGTAAATGTTGTAGATATAGTCGCCGTCGTGCATGTCGAACAGCTCCCGCGTCGGCACGGTCAGGATATACGGGTAGAACATGCCGTATTCCCGTGCGCCGATCTCGGCAATATTGCTGCACGGCAGTCCGCTCGGCAGACACTCGTTGGTGGCGGGCGACAGGAACACGCCGCGTCCGGGCTTGTAGCGCTTCCCCTGCCGCTTGAGCTCAGCCGCGCCCAGCGCGAGCGCGCGCGTCCACGTATAGTTCACGTACGCCTTAAGCGAATCCTTCGTAGCGGGGATGTACTTCGGCACGCCGGACGAGCCGGACGTACGGGAATAGCCGAGCACCTCGGAGGACGTCAGCAGATCCGTCTCGCCGTTTTTCATCCGCTCGATGTACGGTGCAAAGTCCTCATATGTGCTGATCGGCACTTCCCTGCGGAAATCCTCCAGCGACCGGATGTCCGCGAAATGGTGCGCCCGTCCGAATTCCGTATTCTGATTGTCGCGCAGGATCGTTTTTAAAAGCGCGGCATTTTCCTCCATCGGCGCGCGGGACGCTTTCTCCAGATGCCGCAGGCTCCGATTGCCCTTGAGCACCATGATCCGCATGGCCGCGCGGTTCAACGTCTTTTTCATCATTTCTGTCACCTCGTCCGCCGCAGAATAAACGAGCAGACCGCTCCTTTTGGTTTGATGTCGATCCCATTATAGCACGGCCGCAGCCGAATTTCCATGTTTTTCGGGAAAAAAGCAGAAAACCTTCCCGCTGCCGCAGCTTCTTTGCGGAAGCACAGGCATAGAAAAGCACCGCCGAAGGAAAACCTTCGGCGGCGCTTGTTTCGTTTCGTTTAGATTTCGGGAATGACGACCTCGATCTCCTTGCCGAGCTTCGCCGACTTGACGATGTGGTCGATGATCGCCTGGTTGTAGATGATCTGGCTCGTCGGGACAGGTGCTTCGCCGCCCTCAAGGATCGCGTCGAGGAACGAACGCACCTTCTTGTAGAACAAGCCCTTGCCGTGGTTCTCGCACACCGGGATCGTCGTCTCGACCTGGTTGCCCGCCATGTCGGAATAGATCGTCATCGGGCCGCCGATGCTGCCGTTCCAGCACTCCGTCGCCGGGATGCGCAGGGCGCCTTCCGTGCCGAGGATGACCGTATCACCGGGAGAGTCGATGTGCATCGCCCAGCTGATGCGGAAGTCGAGGATGATGTCGCCCTCAAGACGGACGAACGCCGCAGCGAAATCTTCGACGTTGAAGCGCGCCGCGTCTGCGGGATTGTTGTACTTCGGGTTCGCGCCAAAGAAGCCGGACGTGTAGCCCGTTACGGTCAGGGGCTTCGGATAGCCGATCGCGTTGAGCACCATATCCAGCGAATAGCAGCCGATGTCGCCCATGGCACCGATGCCGGCCGTCTTCTGCTCGATGAACGTGCTGTTCGGGATGCCGCGGCGGCGGCCGCCGCCGGTCTGGATGTAGTAGATCTTGCCCAGAATGCCGGACTGCACGATCTGCTTGACCATCTTCATGTTTTCGTCCAGACGCGGCTGGAAGCCGATGGACAGGATCTTGCCGCTCTTCTTTTCGGCGCGCATGATCTCGACCGCTTCCTCGGTCGTCACGCACATCGGCTTTTCAAGCAGCACGTTCACGCCGTGCTCGAGCGCGTAGATCGTACATTCGGCATGCGTCATGTTGTAGGTGCACACGCTCACCGCGTCGAGCTGCTCGTTGTCGATCAGCTCCTTGTGGCTCGGATAGAAGCGCACGCCTTCCACGCCGTAGCGCGCGGCGAACTTCTCCGCCTTGCCGGGGATCAGATCGGCCATCGCCACGACCTCGACGTCGTCCATTTCGAGATAGCTCTCGATGTGGGATTCGGCGATCCAGCCGGTGCCGATGATGCCGACCTTCAGCTTGCGGCCGGAGACCTTCTTTTCTTCTTCAACCTGCTGCGTGAATTGACTGAGTACTGCATCGCTCATAACAATGCCATCCTTTCTTTATTCCATGATACCCCGCAGATAATCGACGCTCATCGCGGCGCATTCCAGCGGGAATTTGTCCATACTCGGGTTGTCCTGTTCCACGACGACCCACTGCGTGCCGGCCTTTTCGCATGCGGCAAGGATCTTTTTGAAGTCCTGCATGCCGTAGCCCACCGGACGGAACTCGAACGTGCTCTCGGCCTCCTCGCCGTCGTCCTCGATGCCGATCAGCTCATAGAGCTTGCCCTTGCCCTCGCCGGACTTGTAGAAGTCCTTGAGATGCACCACGGGGCAGCGGCCGGCATACTTGAGAACGTAGCCCGCGGGGTCCTCGCCGCCGACGTTGACCCAGCAGGTGTCGAGCTGCGTCTGCAGCAGGTCTGCCGGAACGGCTTCATACAGCATGTCGAGCGCATATTCGCCGTCGACCTTGACGAACTCGAAGTCGTGGTTGTGGTACAGAAGCTGCAGACCGAGCGCCTTCGACGCTTCGCCGAGCTTGCGCACGCCCTCGACCGTCTCCGACCAGCCGTCCGTACCGGGGCGGCGTTCCTCCGTCAGATACGGCACCGCAACGTACTTGCAGCCGAGCTGCTTGTAGGGCAGATACGCCTTTTCGGGATCGTCCACGGCGTCATAGTACGGCACGTGCGCCGATACCGCGACAAGTCCGATCTCGTCGAGCAGCGCCTTGATCTCGTCCGCGCTCTTGTCGAACAGACCGGCAAACTCCACGCCGTCGTAGCCCATGGCCTTCACTGCGCGAAGCGTGCCTTCAAAATCCGCAGCCATATCGTCGCGCACGGAATACAGCTGCAAAGCGATCGGGAATTTCAATAGAATCATCCTTTCCTCATGGATTGTATTCAGTGTAGCACACTCGCGCGGATTCATCAAGATATAATCCGAAATCTTTTTGAAAAATCTTGACTTCCCCGTGCGGAATTGTTAGAGTGAAGAAAAAACGGAGGCAAGGATCATGGGCACCATTGTGGCATTGGGCGGCGGACGGTTCGATAACGGCGAGATGCGTTCCGTCGCGCAGGAGATCATCCGCATGAGCGGCAAACCGAATCCGAAAGTCCTCTTTCTGCCGACGGCGGGATTTGACGATATGGAGGGCGACGAGCCGATCCGCGACACGTTCCTGTCGCTCGGCTGCGCGTTCGAGCCGCTGCTGCTGACGGACGAAACGCTGACGCGCGGACAGATCGAGCAGTCGATCCTTTCGTGCGACGTCGTCTATGCCGGGGGCGGAAATCTGCAGTTTCTCATGGACACGTGGACGCGCACCGGCGCCGCGGACGCGCTGCGCAAAGCTTATGACAAAGGCGTCGTGCTCTCGGGCTTCAGTTCGGGCGCGATGTGCTGGTTCACGGGCGGCTACGACGACTGCGGACCGGAACACAGCTTCGTGTTCCTTCCCTGCCTCGGTCTGCTGCCGCACGTTTACTGTCCGCACTTCATCAGCGAGGTCTGGCAGAGGTTCGGCACGCGCATCCGCGAGACGGGTCAGAGCGGGATCGGCGTCGAGGACGGCGCCGCGCTCGTCTTCAGAGGCGGCGTTTACAGCGTCATCACCGGAAACGAAGGCGGCGACGCGTTTTTCTTCGACAAAGCGGACGACTGGCACAAAACCCGCATCACGGACGACGCCTCGATCCTCGCGGGGAGAACGGAACGGACAGAACTCGAACTGATGCAGACGGCATTGCGGGCGGCCGACAGCGCATACGCTCCGTATTCGCACTTTCGCGTAGGCGCGGCGCTGCTGACGAAGGACGGCAGGATCTACACAGGCGCGAACATGGAAAATGCCTCCTACGGCGCGACGGTCTGTGCGGAACGCGTGGCGCTGTGGAAGGCCGTGTTCGACGGGTATCGGGAATTCAGCGCTCTTGCGGTCGCCGCGAAAGCACCCGACGGCAGCGTCGCCGAAGCGCCGCCCTGCGGCATCTGCCGTCAGGCACTCGCGGAATTCTCCGACGGCTCGCTTGCCGTGCTCTTCGGCGATCCGGAAAAACCGCAGCGCGCTGCGCTCGCATCGCTTCTGCCCGCCTCGTTTTGTTTTCGAAAAAAGTAATAAAAGATGACGGAAAACGATTGAAGAAATGCGCTGCAAGTGATATGATCAATAAAAATGGAGGTATGTTGACATGAAATCAGACGTCATTCACGTAACCAATGACGGCAGCGGGATCATCGAAGCATTAAAAGAAGCCGATGCGGTCGCCGTCTACAAGTCGCTGTCCAGGAAGGATTCGATCCATCTGCGCCTGCTCACCGAGGAAATGATGGGTCTGCTCAAGGGACTGACGGGCGAGCACGATGCAGATTTCTGGATCGAGGATGAAGATACGGACAGGACGTTCCGCCTGCACCTGAAAGCGGAGACGTCCATGACCACGGAAATGAGAAAAAAGCTCCTGTCCGCCTCCACGAGCGGTGAAAACATCGCCGCGAAAGGCGTGATGGGAAAGATCCGCGACCTGTTCAACCGCATCCTCGAGCCGACCGACGATCCCGTATCCGGCGCCTACGCGCAGGGCTGGACCAATTCCGTTGCCGATTTCGCCTCGATGTCTTCGGCGGAAGCCGCCGCAGCGGCAAAAAACATGATGCCCGTGAGCATCTGGTCTTTCAATAAGTATAAATCCGTCGCCGGATCGGATCAGGCGGAAAAAGAAAACTGGGACGAGCTTGAAAAATCCGTCGTCGCCAACCTTGCCGATGAGATCAAGATCGGCATCACGGAGCGTTCGGTGGAAATGATCATTTATAAAAATTGTACTGCGAGGAGCTGATCGAAAATGACAATCCAGAAAACCAAAAACGGAACTTCTCTTCTGCTCGCTGTCGAGGGCAGACTGGAAACCACCACCGCCCCCGAATTGGAGGCCGTCATCAATAACGAGCTTGCAGACGTTACCGATCTCACTTTCGATTTTGCCGCGTTGGAGTACATCTCCTCGGCAGGTCTGCGCGTGATCCTGTCGGCGCAGAAAAAGATGAACGCACAGGGAACGATGAAGGTCACGAACGTGAACGAGATCGTCAACGAGGTGTTCGAGATCACCGGTTTTTCCGACGTTCTGACGATCGAATGACCGTTTCCGCACATAAAGAAGCCGCATCCGGATCGGATGCGGCTTTTATTGTTTCCGGATACCCTATTACAGCGTCACTTCGTGGCCGGTCCTTGCGGATTCGTAGACCGCGTCGAGGATACGCATGAGCTCCACGCCGTCCTCGGCGGGCGCGATACACGCCGTGCCGTTGCCGACGCAGTCGATGAAGTGGTCGAGCTCGACCTGGAACATATCGTCGAAGTTCAGCTCACGGCTGCCGTCGATCTCGATGTTGACAAGACGGTCGTTGAGGTCGCTGAACAGTTCGATCGTGCTGTCGATCTTGGCGCCGGCCTTCGTGCCGAACAGCTCGATCTTGCCTTCCGGCTGACAGTTGAGCGAGAAGCTCGTTTCGACGCTCATCGTGCTGCCGTTGTCGAAACGGATCAGCGCCGTCGCCATATCCTCGACGTCGCACGGCGGCTTGTCGTCCGCGTGGTCGCGCGCGGCAATATAGCAGTCGTTCGTCTTTTTGATGTTGGGACGGTCGAACAGCTTCTGGTACGTTGCGCCGTAGACGGAGACCGCCTTGGGCTTGCCCATGAGATAGCGCACGTAGTCGATCACGTGCACGCCCAGGTCGATCAGCGGGCCGCCGCCTGAGCGGGACTTGTCGCCGAACCAGCCGCCGGGGTTGCCGTTGCGGCGGATATAGGTCGCCTTGCCGTAGTAGATGTCGCCGAAAAAGTCCGCGTCGCGGTACTCCATCAGCAGCTTGCAGAAGTTCTCATGACGGCGCACGAAGCCGATCATGAGCAGCTTGCCCGCCTTTTCGGCGGCGTCCTGCATCTCTTTCGCCTGCTTGGCGTTGATCGCCATCGGCTTCTCGCACAGCACGTTGCAGCCCGCATTCAGCGCCGCGATCGTGCACTCCGCGTGCGCGCTGTTCCACGTGCAGACGCTCACGAGCTCGATCTCCGGCAGTGCGCGCAGCATTTCGTCCTTGTCGGCGAATACGCGCTCCTTCGGAACGCCGTACTTTTCCGCTTTGTCCAGCGCACGCTCGAGGTTGATATCGCACAGTGCGTACAGCTCGGTCGCGGGGTTATTGACGTAACCCATAATGTGGTGGTGGCTGATGCTTCCGGTGCCGATGACGGCAGCTTTCATTTTTTCCATAGTGTCCTCTGTCTCCTTTTATTTTCCGACGAAATCATTCCAGTGCAGACGGAAACGCGCCGTCGTTACGAATTCGTTGATCATGCCGTACACGTCCGAAATGAAGCGGACGAACGGATCGTAGAAGTCCCGGCCGTTTGCGGGATGCCCGCCCTGTCTGCTGACTTTCCGGATCGTAAACGTGTGGAAGGGTTCCCGCGCATCCAGCTCGTACGAACGGATGGTGATCGAATCCGCGGAGAAGTCCAGCAGATTGTAGACGGGATTCTCCGACAGATAGGAATACGCGACGTTTTCGCCGACAGGCGGTTCGTTTCCGTCCTCAACGGCGCGCGGACGGTTGATCGAGCCGGAGACCATGACGATCGTTCCGGCGGGATTCGTCACGCGGTCAAGACCGGTCAGATCCTGATTTGTCTTGTTGCCGAACATCGCGTTGGAGATCGTGTAGTAGTGGCTGTGTCCGAGCAGCACGAGGTCGAAGCGGAACTCGTCGAAGATCGGCGACCAGATCGCGCGCAGCAGCGCGTTTTCACTCTCGCGGTGCGGGATGCGACCGCCGTAGAGGTCGTGGTGGAACGTCGCCACGCGCCACTTGACCTCCGGATGCGCCTTGATCGCGCGCTTGACGAAGTTTCTGTGGTCGGTCATCGCCGCGACGTTGCTGTCGAACACGAAGAACAGCACGTCGCCCTTGACGTAGTAATAGTCGCGGGCGATCAGCGAATGGACGACGGCTTTGCCGTCCTCGTTCGGATTGTTCGTGAAATACTTGTACGCGATGCCCTTGCGGTC
>CADAGA010000008.1 GCA_902787275.1 Oscillospiraceae bacterium
CGGCAGCGATATGCTCCTTCTTCTCGGTCAGCGCCTCCAGCAGGAACGCGTCCTGCGTCTGCACGGCGGCGTTGATGCGCTGCTCGACCGAATAACCGGCCTCCTTGCGCAGCAGCTGGCACTGGCGGATCACGTCGCGCACCGCGCCTTCCTTGCGCAGCGCGTCGTTCAGCGTCACGTCCAGCGCGATGTCCAGGCCGTCGGCGCACTGCGCGCTGACGACGCCTGCCTTCGTCTTGCGGTGCTCGACGAACAGCGACGGATCGAACGTGCCGTCAAATCCCGGAACGGCGACGGCTTCGCCAGCCTTGAACGCCGCAGCCATCGCCTGCATCTCGTCGGCAGAGGCATTCTCGAGCGCGGCCTTGAAGCGGTTGACGTCCTTCTTGAGCACGGCGCCGGCTGCCTTGAAGTTCACGCCCAGCGTCGTCTCCTCCAGCACGGAGAAGTCGGTGATGTATTCGACTTCCTTGACGTTCAGCTCGTCGAGGATGCTGCGCTCGAACGTGCGGATCGCCTGCGGATCCTCGGTGCAGACGAACAGCTTCTGAAGCGGCTGACGCACCTTGAGCTGCTGCTCGTTGCGCAGGCGCATTGCCGTCGCGATGATGTCGCGCACTTCGGCGACCTGATCCATCAGACCGTCGTCCTCGAACATGTCGAGCGGCTTCGGGAAATCGGTCAGGTGCACCGAGATCGGCGCGGACGGCATGACCTTGCGCACCAGACGCTGCCAGATGCCTTCGGTCATGAACGGGATGATCGGCGCCATCGTCTGCACGCAGGCGCACAGCGCCGTGAACAGCGTGTAATAGGCGACCATCTTGTCCTTTTCGTCCTCCGCTTTCCAGAAGCGGCGGCGGTTGGTACGCACGTACCAGTTGGAGATATCGTCCACGAAGCTCTCGAATTCCTTGACGAGCGCATACGTTCTGTAGTTCTCGTACGCCTCGGTCGCCTTGCGGATGTACGCGTCGGTGCGCAGCATCATCCAGCGGTCGACCGGCGTGAACGCTTCCTTGTCGGGCGTGTAGCCGTCGAAGCAGGGCTTGTCGATGGACGCATAGGTATCGAAGAACGTGTAGATGTTGTAGAAGCCGAGCAGCTTGCGGCGCGCTTCATCGCCGAGATTGTAGCCGAAACGCACGTCGTTCGCCACGGGCGCGCCGGCGTAAAGATAACGCACGGTGTCGGCGCCGATCTTCTCCGCCGCCTCGTCGAAGCGGATCATGAAGCCCGTCTTGGAGAAGCGGGAACCATCCTCTGCCACGACGGAGTTGTAGGACAGAACGCGCTCATACGGTGCGCGGTCCTCGAGCACGACGCTCATGAACAGCATGGAATAGAACCACAGACGCACCTGCTCGCGCATCTCGGTGACCCACTCGGCGGGGAAGTTCTTTTTCCATTCCTCTTTGTCGTCGAAATAACCGAACGTCGAATACGGCACGATGCCGGCGTCCAGCCAGACGTCGCCGGTCTCGGCGATCCGGTGCACGGGCTTGCCGCACTTCGGGCAGACGATCTGCACGTCGTCGACCCACGGGCGGTGCAGCTCGGGCAGTGCGTCGACCATCGCGGGATCGACCGCCTTCTCGCGCAGCTCCGCCTTGGAGCCGATCACGGTCACCTCGCCGCAGTCGCACACGTAGAACGGCAGCGGCAGACCGTAATAGCGCTTACGGGAAATGTTCCAGTCGCCCATGTTGTTCAGCCAGTCCACCATGCGCTTGCCGTTGGAGTCCGGCTCCCAGCGCACGCTCTCGGCGGCGCGGATCAGGCGGGGCTTGAGCTCCTCGGTCGCGATGAACCACGCGGGCACGAGACGGAAAATGACCTCGTGCTTGCAGCGCCAGCAGACGGGATAGCTGTGCTCGTGCGGCTCGACTTTATACAGCTTGTTTCTCTTTTCCAGTTCCGCGAACACTTCGTCGGCAATGTCGTGGCTGTCCTTGCCGCTCATGAAGCCGAAGCCGGACAGGAAAATGCCGGAATCGTCCACGGGCATGACCTGCGCGAGACCCTCGCGCACACCGAGCTGGAAGTCCTCCGCGCCGCATCCGGGCGCGATGTGCACGACGCCGGTACCTTCCTCGGCGTCCACGTCCTCCCACGCGACGATGCGGTGGTCGATGCCCTGCTGCGCGTCAAATTCGGGGAAGCAGGTCTCGAAATGCAGACCGACAAGCTCTGCGCCCTTGAACATGCGCAGCACTTCCTGCTTGTCGTCGCCGAGGTATTTGATGGCGTTCTTGGCGCAGATGAGCGTCGCGTCGTCGCTCGCGATGCGCACCTCGACATAGTCGATCTCGGGATTGACCGCCAGCGCGACGTTGGACGAAAGCGTCCACGGCGTGGTCGTCCAGACGAGGATCTTCTTGCCCGTTTCGACGATCGGGAGCTTGAAGAACACGGAGTTGTGCGTCATCAGCTTGTACGAACCGGTCATCTCGTGCTCGGACAGCGACGTGCCGCAGCGCGGGCACCACGGCATAGGCTTGTACTCCTTGCGCAGCCAGCCGTTTTCGTTGCACTTCTGCAGGAAATACCAGATGCCCTGGATGTTCTTATCGGTATGCGTAAAGTAGCTGTTGTCCCAGTCCATCCACTGGCCGAGGCGCTTGGACTGCTCGGTGATGATGCCGGAGAACTTCTTGACGCGTTCGACGCACTTCTTGGTGAACTTGTCCATGCCGTACTCTTCGATGTCGCGCTTGGTCTTGAAGCCGAGCTCCTTCTCGACCTCGACCTCGACCCACAGTCCCTGCGCGTCGAAACCGTTCTGGTAGCGGCAGTCGTAGCCCTGCATCGCCTTGTAGCGGATGAAGATATCCTTCAGGCTTCTGCCCCACGCGTGATGGATGCCCATGGGATTGTTCGCCGTGATGGGACCGTCCAGGAAACGAAAACGCGTGTGCCCCGCGTTCTTTGCGCGCAGCTTGCCGAAGCAGTCGTTCTCCTCCCAGAACCGGAGCACTTCATGCTCGGTCTCGATAAAGGTGTTTTTCTCCTGATCTGCCATATTCAAAACCTCCGAGTGCGGATTTGCAGAAATCGCGCGTATAATACTAACTAAATAAGTATAGACAGATTGGTTTTCTTTGTCAAGTGTTTTGTTGCATGAAAAAAGAAAGCGCGCCGGCTCTTGCGTTCGTCGGCGATCTGTGCTATCTTTTAAAAGATGAAAAGGAGCGTGAAGCAGATGTTATCCCGGTACGACGGAAAAACGATCCGTTTGACGACGACCGACGGCGAGGTGTTCACAGGCCGCGCGGAAGCGTTTCCGTCCGGCTACGCCCTGGACACGTTCGGTGTGGAGGAGGAAAGCGTCTGCATAAACGATACGTTCGTGTTTCTCTCGCAGATCGCGCGGATCGAGCCGCCGGAGGGCTTCGCCGTGACGGACGCAGACAGGGAACAGTATGATAGACTGACGGGAGAGCTGCTCGAGCGGCCGTTCCGGATCGTCAGTCATCTGCCGCATCCCGTCCCGAAGGACGCGGGCGGACAGGCGTTTATGGTCGGGCGGTATTTCCGGCTGCCGCCGCAGCTTGCCGTCCTGCGCCGCAAGCAGGCGCGCATTCTGCTGCGGATGAACTGCTTTGCCGATATGGCTGTGACGGCGGACGGCGAAAGCTGGGAGAAAAACCCGGATCCGGAACGGTTTGTCAAAGCATTGGACGATCTTTCCGGCGCGCGTTTTCTGCGCGTGCTGTTTCCGTCGGAACGCGTGATGATCGAACTGAACGCGAACGACGCGCGGATGAGCGTCGTCTGCGAGGATGCGGCGACGCTGGAAACGATCCGGCAGCTTGCTGGCGCGGAAGGATTGTTTCTTTGGAAAGAACAGAAAGATTGAAAAGGAGATACGGTATGTTCAACGGTAAAATGAAGGCGCTGACGCTCAGCTACGACGACGGTGTGACGCAGGACAGACAGCTGCTGCGCATCCTCGAAAAGTACGGCCTGCGCTGCACGTTCAATATCAACAGCGGCTGCTTTGCCGAAGCACACGCCTTTTATGACGAGCAGAAAAACCGGACGTTCCCGCACGTGCGTCTGCGCGCGTCGGAGATCGCCGAGGTCTACGCCGGTCACGAGGTCGCCGTGCATACGGTCTCGCATCCGGCGCTCAAGGATCTGTCCGATGATGCGATCCTGCACGAGGTCGAGGACGACCGCAAGGCGCTGTCGGCGCTCGTCGGGTACGACGTCGTCGGCATGGCGTATCCCGGCGGCAGCCATCTGATCACGCCGCACGTCGCGGACGTCATCCGCACCGGCACGCCCATCCGCTACGCGCGCACGACCACGTCCACTCACGCGTTCGAGCTGCCGGGGGACCCGCTGATGCTGCACCCTTCCGTGCACCACACGGAAACGGAAAAGCTGTTCGAGCTCGCCGAGCGTTTTCTCTCGCTCGAGCCGGAAACGCCGCAGCTGTTCTACGTCTGGGGACATGCCTATGAATTCGAGCGCGACGACAACTGGGAACTGTTTGAGCGGTTCTGTCGGATGGTGAGCGGACGTTCGGATATCTTCTACGGCACGAACAGCGAAGTTCTTTTGTGAGCATTTTGTACAAAACAGCAGAAAACGGATTGACTTTTTTAGCGGATTCTGCTACAATTCCATAAGAGTGATTTTCAGGCGGCGAACAGGCGAAAATCCCGTTCACCGCCGTTGACATTTTTGGATTGGGGGAAAACGCATGTCCGACTCGCAGCAGACGAAGCCGAAGATCTCACGCGAAGAAGCGTTGAAATACGTCCACCAGGACAGACGCTACGTCGGCTCAAAAGAAACCGCAGCGTACATCATGTACGACGCGTCGCAGAGCCTGAACATCAACAAATACGAAGAGCGCTTCCGCTGGGACGTTATCAAGATTGACTTCAACTTCATCGCGATCCAGACTTCGATCGCCGGCATCTGGGACGTCATCAACGACACCATCATCGCCACGATCGTCGAAAAGACGCGCACACGCTGGGGCAAGTTCCGCCCGTACATGCTCTTTCTGCAGATCCCGCTGACCGTTCTCGGTCTTTGGAAGTGGCTGCTTCCGGCGATCTTCCCGAATACGGCGGCGGATTATCTGCCGAAGTGGATCGTCTACTTTGCGATGAGCGTCATCACGGAAACGGCGGACACCTTCAAGGGGATCGCGGCGACGGGTCTGATGGGAACGATCACACCACACCCTGTCGAACGATCACGGCTGATCGCCAAGGCACAGCTCGTGTCCTCCCTGTTTGAAAACGCGCCCGTGCTGATCTTCGGTCTTCTGTACGACCTGACGATCAACAACAAGACGCACTGGAACCTCTATCACCTGTTCGCCGGCTTCGGCATCCCGCTGGCGCTGTTGAGCGCGAGCTTCGCGATGTTCTTCTTCATCGTGTCGCGTGAACGCGTGGCGCAGTCGATCGAGAAGCCGAGCGTGCTCATGGGTCTGAAAGCCATTGTCAACAACAAGCCTATGCTGATCCTCGTGCTGTCCGAGTTCCTCGGCAAGTTCAGCGTCGGCACCGGCATCTCCAACTACTTCATCGACGTTCTGGGCGCCTCGAGCTATCAGACGCTCGTCGGCATCCCCGCGTCGCCCGTTTCCTACGCAAGTTATTCGTTCGTGGCGCCGCTGCGCCGCCGGTTCTCGACCAAGTTCATCTGGATATTCAGCGACCTCTGGGTCGACTTCTGGTGGCTGGTCGTGTTTGCCGTCGGTTCGATCCGAAGGAATTATCAGAAGAAGCTCATCATGCTGCCGCTTCTGGCAGTGCAGGAAGTCTTCCGCATGCTCGTCTACGCGCCGAGCCACGTGATCATCGAGGAGCTGCGCAACGAGGCGATGGACTACTGCGAATGGAAGAACGGCTACCGCGCCGAGGCCATGACCGGCGTCGCGAAGGAGCTGGTCACCAAGCTCATGAACACGTTCCAGTCGACGATCAACAACGTCGTCATGAAGCGTATCGGCTACATCCAGGGCAATCTCGGCAACCAGGCAGAGCGCACGAAGTGGTGGATCTTCGCGCTGGCGACCGGTATCCCGGTCATCACGGGCATCATCGGAAACATCCCGAAGTTCTTCTATCCGCTCAACCAGAAGAAGCGCGACGAGATGTACGCGGAGCTGCTGCTGCGGCGCAAGGCGATGGCGGGACGCGTCAGCAACGCGAGCGCTGACGAGCTTGCCGCGATCGGCGACGCCGAACGGCAGGGTGCGTACCTGAAGAGCCTCGACGAGATGGAGCAGGACAACTGAATCGACAAATAAAAAGATGGCGTTTTCACAAACCGAAAACGCCATCTTTTTTTATCGTGTTTTATTCGTCGTACATGTGCCGCGCTTCCATCTTCTGCCGCAGCGCGTCGTAGGTCGACTGCGGGATGTCTGGGTTGCCCTTGGAATAGCTCGGCAGCGCATTCTCGCCTGCCGCCGGGTCGGTGCAGGTCGCGTCGTTCCGCCACTTGTCGCGCTCAGCCGGATCGCGCAAGTTCGGGATCTCCATCGGCATGCCGCCCGCCAGAACCGAACGGTACGCGAAGTGCCCGGGCAGATACATGTCGAGCGCCTCATACACGTCGATCACGTCGGCCTGCTCGTCGCCGAGAAGCCGCTGGACGAAATTGTACATCATGCAGTCGTCCGCGCCGCCGTGTCCGGAAGCGCCGAACTTCGCCGTGATCGCGTCGTCCGTGTCCGCAAGGATCGGCTCGGATTTGTTGTCGCCCTCGTTTTCGTCCAGATTCTCATACAGCGTGCGCACGGTCTGCCGCGTCGCGTCGTCCGCGCGCGCGGACTCCATGCGCCCCTTCGAGCCGTAGACGCAGAACCACGTGGAGTCTTTGGACGGTCCCACGCCCTGCAGATTCTTGACCAGCGCGCCGTTTTCCAGCGTCACGATCTCCACGCCGAACGGCGCGCCCTTTGCGCCCATGCGGCGCATCCGCGCGTTATACGGCGCCTCAAAGCCCGTCACACGCACCGGCCGCAGACCGCTGACGTGGATCATCGGTCCCATGGAGTGGGTGCAGTAATAGAACGCCGACATCGTGTTGCGCCAGTGGTTCGGATCGCCGTAAGTCAGCGCGTCCCAGCCGCTCTCGCAGTTGTGCATATACTCGCCTTCGCCGTACTCGAACGTGCCGAGTCTGCCCGCGCGGTACGCGTCGCGCATCTTGCGCGCCGACGGCATGAAGCAGCAGTTCTCCCCGTAGGCGTAAAGCAGTCCCGTCCTTTCCACGGTCTCGACGAGCTGCACCGCCTCCTGCATCGACTGCACGGGCAGCACCTCGCTGAGCACGTTTTTGCCGCTCTCCATACAGCGGATGGCGAACGGCGCGTGCTTGTTGGCGAAATTCGCCAGAACGACCGCGTCCATGTCGTGCGTAAGGAACGTCTCGAAATCATCATAGTACGCGATCGCGTCGCCGTACTTGCGGCGCGCCCGTTCGAGCGCGGGCGGATAGTTGTCGCAGATCGCGACCAGTTCGGCGTTGCCGTATTTCACACAGTAGTCCATCATCGACTGGCCGCGGCCGCTGCCGACGACGCCGATGCGCGCTTTCCGATCCGTTTTCATTCTTTCATTCTCCTTCTCCGTTCGTGAGATCAAACGTATACGTGCTGTTGACGTACCAGTGGCCGGTCAGATAATTGCGCGGGCGGAAAACGACCCTGTCCGCGTAGACCTCGAGCTGTGCGCCCGTGCCGGACCACGGAGAGCCGAACCAGTTGACGATGCCGTAGGTCGGCAGGTTGATGTACGTCACGCCGTTGATGACCTCGGCGTTCGACAGCCCGTATTTCTCCTCGACCGCGTGGCTCTTGATGCCCGCGTGCATGTGGCCGCTGATATAGAATACGTTCTCATATTTTTCCAGGATCGCCTGCACGTCCTGTCCCTCCAGCTCGAGTCCGCTGCCCGGCCAGATGGTCTTTTCGCCGTTCGTACCCTCGATCGGCCAGTGGCAGCAGACAAACGCCGGCTTGCCGTCCGCGGTCGCTTCCGCGAGCGAAGCGTCGAGGAAATCGAGCTGTGCCTGCGAGACCGTGCAGAAATCCCAGCGGTCGCCCTCGTCGCACAGCACGATGAACGTGTAGCCGTTTATATCCATCGTGTAATAGATCTTGTCGTAATCCGTGCCGGCATACGCGTTGTAGGATGCGATCAGCGATTCGCGCACGGCGTCGTGATCGCGATCCTCGACGTGACCGATGTCGTGATTGCCCGGCACGCTGATGAGCGTGCGCACGGGACTGTAACGGTCAATGAGGCGGTAGAACGTGTCGATCGACGCCTGATCGCCGTAGTTCGTAAGATCGCCGTCGACCAGCAGCGCATCAATTCTGCACTTGGCGCGGCTCATGTTCCGCAGACCGCCGACGAGGAACGCCTGGCGGATCAGCTCGTTCTTTTCAAGGTGCGTGTCCGAGATCATCGAGACGTTCAGAATACAGTCGTCCCCGAGCGTGTCGAGCATCGGCAGCATAATGCCCATCGTCGGCAGCGCCGTCAGAATGACCGACATGATGAACGCGGAAAAGTTTTGCAGAATCCGGCGAACGTGGTTCATACTTTCGTCTCCTTATTTGTCCCAGAAGTGACGCGATTCATATTTTTCCCGGAGTCTGTCGTACACTTCCCGCGGAATGTCGGGGTTGCCCTTCGAGTAGCCAGGCAGCGCGTTTTCGCCGAATGCGGGATCGGTGCACGTTTCATCCGTGCGCCATTTGTCGCGCTCGGCGCTGTCGCGCAGGTTCGGCACCTCCATCGGCACGCCGCCCGCCAGAACGGAGCGGTACGCGAAATGTCCGGGCAGATACATATCGAGCGCTTCGTACACGTCGACGACGTTCGCGTTCCGGTTGCCGCGCAGCGCTTCGATGAACTCGTACATCATATAATCGTCCGCGCCGCCGTGTCCGGACTTCTCGAACATCGCGCTCACGTCGTCGTCCGTGTCGGCCGCAACGGGCTCGGACTTGTTGTCGCCCTCGTTCTCGTCAAGATTCACGAACAGCGTGCGCACGCCGTCGTGCGTTTTGTCGTCCTCTCGTGCGCTCTCAAGTCTGCCTTTGGAGCCGTACACCGTGTACCAGACGGAGTTTTTCGACGGTCCGACGCCGTGGGCGCTCTTGAGGATCGCGCCGTTTTCCAGCGTGACCATCTCGATGCCGAACGGGCCGGCCTTCGCGCCCATGCGGTACATGCGGTCGTTGAACGGCGCCTCGAAGCCCGTCACGCGCACCGGACGCAGACCCGTGATGTGCACGAGCGGACCGAGCGAATGCGTGCAGTAGTAGAATGCCGACATCGTGTTGCGCCAGTGGTTGGGATCGGCGTAGGTCAGGTAATCCCAATCCGGTTCGCAGTTGTGCATATACTCGCCTTCGCCGTACTCGAACGTACCGAGTCTGCCCTCGCGGAACATCTCGCGCATCATCCGCGGCGCGGGCATATAGCAGTAGTTTTCACCGTAAACGTAGAGCATGCCCGTGCGCTCCACGGCTTCGACCAGCTCGACCGCTTCGCGCATCGTCTGCACGGGCAGCACCTCGCTCAGCACGGCCTTGCCCGCCTCCATGCAGCGGATCGCAAACGGCGCGTGCGCGTTGGCAAAGTTTGCCAGCACGACCGCGTCCATATCGTGCGAGAGGAACGTCTCGAAATCATCGTAATACGCGACCGCGTCGCCGTACTTGCGGCGCGCGCGTTCCAGAGCGGGCGCGTAGTTGTCGCAGATCGCGACCAGCTCGGCGTTGCCGTACCGCTCGCAGTAGTCCATCATCGACTGTCCGCGTCCCGCGCCGACGACGCCGATGCGCATCTTCTTCGCCTTGCTCTTGCGGTAAATCACGTGGTACGGCGTCGCGTCCTCATAGAGCATCTGCACGCTGTCGATGTCGTATTCCTCGAGCACCGCTTCCCATCTGTCCTGCATGCCCTGCGCGTACTCGACAGGCAGGAAGCCCGCGTTCAGATAGCTTTTTACTGCCGCCTTGCGCCACTCATCGGTCGTCAGAAGCGCATACGGCACGTTTCGCGCAGCGAGCGTTTCAATCGCTTTCTGGTTGAGGTATTTGCCGAGGCCCTTGCCGCGGAAGTCCGTGCGGATGCCGACCATGTGCACGTCGCCCGCGCCGTCCTCGTCGCGCACGAACGCCGTCACCGTGCCGACGTGCTCGCCGTGATAGTCAAGGAAGAACACGTCCTTCTCGGGACAGATGTCGTCGCGGCTGCCGATCGCGCCGTAAAACGCTTCCTCGGCCGTTTCATCGTCGGACACCAGACCGTTGCGGCAGCAAGCCGTCCAGGCGGCCTTGTCCGCTTCGCATTTGTAATTGGAAAACGAATACCCCTCCGGCAGCGGATCGGACTGCACGGGCGTCCCCGGCAGCCAGTACATTTTCAGTTGATGCATCGTTAAGCCTCCCTTTTTCATCTACACTCCATTATAACGGTTCGGCAAAAAATTGCAAGGGATTTGCGGCAATCCGAAGTACAAAAAAACTCTTGACAAGCGATACCCCGTGTGCTACAATGGGTAAAAATTTACAAAGGCATTGACGAAGAGGGCACGGTTTCAGGCCTTGCAGAGAGTCGGCGGCCGGTGTAAGCCGACAGACACCGTTTCCGTGTTGTAGCTTCCGAGCCGGAAGGAAGAAAGCGTTCGCGTGAGTAGACCCTTCCCGTGACTGCTGCGTGAAAGCATAGGGATTGTCAGATCCCGAAGAGCGGCGAAGTGAATCTTCGCAATTTGAGTGGTACCGCGGGTGCTGATCGTCACTCGTCTCAAAGAAATCTTTGGGACGGGTTTTTTTCGTCCCGCAAAACGGAGTGAGGTAGAAATGGAACAGATCAAGGGATTGGATTTCCAGATCCAGGAAATGGCTTCGCGTATCCGCGCACTGCGCGAGATCGAGGGCATGAGCACCGCCGATATGGCGCAGAAAACCGGCGTTACCGAGGAAGAATACGTCCGCTGCGAGGACGGCAAGAGCGACCTCAATTTCGCGTTCCTGTACCGCTGCGCGCTGGCGCTGGGCGTGGACGTGACCGATATCATCGAGGGCAGCAGCCCCACGCTCAAGTCCTACACGCTGACCCGCGCCGGCAAGGGACAGAAGATCGCCAACGCCCACGGCATGACGTACTACAACCTCGCCTACGCGTTCCGCAACCGTATCGCCGATCCGCTGCTGGTGCGCTCGGTCTACGACGAGTCCGCGCAGCAGCGCGACATCGAGCTGACGACGCACAAGGGGCAGGAGCTGGACATCGTGATCGAAGGCTCTCTCATGGTGCAGGTCGGCGAGCACAAGGAAACGCTTGAGGCCGGCGACAGCATTTACTACAACAGCGACTCGCCCCACGGCATGATCGCCGTCGGCGGCAAGGACTGCCTGTTCTACGCGATCGTCCTCAACCCCTCGGGCGAGCCGATCCCCGAGCTTGCGGCAACGAAGGTGGTCGAGGACGCGCATCCCGTCGAAAAGGACACGCGTCCGCGTATCTATCAGAAATTTATTGACGTCGAGGAGGACGAGCACGGCACGCCGACGTCCATCACGTTCAAGAATACGGAGCGGTTCAATTTCGCATTCGATCTCGTGGATGCGCTGGCGGCGCGCGAACCGGACCGGCTCGCGATGCTGCATATCTCCCGCGACAAGACCGAGCGGCGCTTCACCTTCCGCGATATGAAAAAGGCGTCCGCACAGTGCGCGAACTACTTCAAGTCCCTCGGCATCAAAAAGGGAGACAAGGTGATGCTCGTTTTAAAGCGGCACTACCAGTTCTGGTTCGCCATCCTGGGTCTGAACAAGCTCGGCGCGATCGTGATCCCCGCAACGAACCAGCTGCAGGAGCACGACTTCGAGTACCGCTTCAACAAAGCGGGCGTGACCGCGATCCTCTGCACCGCGGACGGCGACACCGCACATCAGGTCGATATCGCCGCCGAGAAGTCCCCCACCCTGCAGCACAAGATCATCGTGAACGGCACGCGCGAGGGCTGGCGCACGTTCGACGAGGAATACCCGCTCTACAGCACGCACTACCGCCGCATGTCCGACGCCCCCGGCGGTGACGACGTGATGATGATGTACTTCACGTCCGGCACGTCCGGCTATCCGAAGATCGCTACGCACAACTACAAATACCCGCTCGGACATTTCCATACTGCAAAGTACTGGCACACCGTCGATCCGGACGGGCTGCACTTCACAATCTCCGACACCGGCTGGGCAAAGGCGATGTGGGGCAAGCTGTACGGCCAGTGGTTGTGCGAGGCGGCGACGTTCGTTTACGATTTCGACCGCTTCGACGCGGCGGATATCCTGCCGATGTTCGCAAAATACCACATCACCACGTTCTGCGCTCCGCCCA
Organism: Oscillospiraceae bacterium; assembly: GCA_902787275.1. GTDB lineage: Bacteria > Bacillota > Clostridia > Oscillospirales > Acutalibacteraceae > UBA1425. Next base: position 12,399 of record CADAGA010000008.1, read on the forward strand.
CAATGCTGCGCATGATGGTCAAGCAGGATATCTCGCAGTACGACTTCTCCTCCGTCAAGCACATGACGACGGCAGGCGAAGCGCTCAACCCCGAGGTCTACCGCCAGTTTGAAAAGGCGACGGGACTGCAGATCCTTGAGGGCTTCGGTCAGAGCGAAAGCACCATGATCATCGGCAATCTCGTCGGCGCGCCGCACAAGATCGGCTCCATGGGCAAGCCCGCGCCGATCTACGACGTCGAGCTGCTCGACGCGGACGGCAATCCTGTCCCGGTCGGACAGTCGGGTGAGATCTGCATCAATCTGCAAAACGGCAAACCGAACGGTCTTGCGATCTACTACTACAAGGACCCCGAAAAGACCGCCGAAACGTGGCACGACGGCTACTACCATACCGGTGACGTCGCGTGGAAGGACGAGGACGGCTTCTATTGGTACGTCGGCCGCGTGGACGACGTGATCAAGTCCTCCGGCTACCGCATCGGTCCGTTCGAGATCGAAAGCGTCATCATGGAGCTGCCGTACGTGCTGGAATGCGGCGTGTCCGCGGCGCCGGACGAGGTGCGCGGTCAGGTGGTCAAGGCGAGCATCGTGCTCGTCAAGGGCACCGAAGGCACGGAGGAGCTCAAGAAAGAGATCCAGAATTACGTCAAGCAGCACACCGCGCCCTACAAGTACCCGCGTATCGTCGTCTTCCGCGAGAGCCTGCCCAAGACGGTCAGCGGAAAGATCCAGAGGAACCTGCTGTAAAAAGAAAAGCTCCGTCTGTTTGTGCAGACGGGGCATTTTTTATACTGTTCTCACCGACGAAGTGCGCGCAGCGCGGTTTTGTGTTCCGGCGGGACGCGGAAGCTCTCGACGGCTTTCTGAATGGTCTTGTTGTGCGTCCACGCGTCCAGACGGTTCTGCGTAAGATACGGCAGCACGGCGTCGTACTGCTTGGCGAGCGCCGTGGCAAAGTACCACGCGCGCATCATGTTGACGTAGTACGCCTCCGACTTCACAGCCGCGACCTTTTCGGGATAAGCCGGATCAAAGCGGTCGTCGAGGAACCACCGCATGAGCTGACCGATCGCAAAGCGCACGGTGTAGTCCCCGCCGCCCGCGAGCCAGCGATCGATCTGTCCGAGCAGCTTTTCCGGCTGCTTTCCCAGCGCCTTCGGCGACATGCAGTCGCACACCGCCCAGTTGTCCACGAACGGCAGAAACGCGTCAAGAAGTCCGACGCAGCGGTCAAAGTCGCGCTCGGCCTCGATGCAGCAGCCGTGCAGCAGGTTCTCCTCATGATAGGCATGCGGCAGCGCGCGCAAAAATGCGTCCGCCTGCGGTGTTTTGGCGAACGCCTTTGCGAACCTGCGCAGTTCGGGCATGCGCACGCCGATGATCCGTGTCGGATCGACGTTCGGCACCAGCTTTTCCGTGAACGCCTTGTACGCTTCGTCCTGCATCCGGAACAGTTCTTCCGTCACCTGCATATTCATCCTCCGTCAGAAAGGTTTTTGATTATGAACGTCATCCACGTCGTGCATCCTTTTGAGCCGGTCTATGACCAAAGCAGCCGCGTCCTCATACTGGGCAGTCTGCCGTCCGTTCTCTCGCGGGAAAACCGCTTCTACTACGGTCACCCGCAGAACCGCTTCTGGCGCGTGCTCGCCGCCGTATTTTCGGAGGCCGTGCCCCAAACGATCGAGGAAAAGACGGCGCTGCTGCTGCGAAACGGCGTCGCGCTGTGGGACGCGGTCGCGGCGTGCGACGTCGCCGGTTCGTCCGACGCGTCCATCCGGAACGTGACGCCGACCGACCTCGCGCGCATTTTCGATACCTGCAGGATCGAAGCCGTTTTCGCCAACGGGCGTACCGCCGCAAAGTTCTACGACAAATACCAGAAGCCGCTGTACGGCAGACCGATCACGGTCCTGCCCTCGACCAGCCCCGCGAACGCGGCATGGTCGACGGAAAAGCTGACCGAAGCGTGGCAAATACTCAGTGAAAAACCGCCGAAGTGAACCGGCGGTTTTTTCTTAACAGCTATAAATCTTTCCTGATTGTTTCTTAGGTCTTCACCGGATATCATGAAACCAAGCCGACTTTTCCGGTATCCGGCGAGCGTGCCGCGCGATACGGAATGCTCGTTTTCCGTTCAGCCCACGGTGCGCTGGCTCAGTCCCTTGATTTCGCGCACTGCCCAGTCGAACGTGTCCGTCGTCAGCACGGAGCCGCAGTATTCACAGATCGCCGTGTGGTTGACGTTGATCGGCGCGCCGCAGTGCGGGCAGGACTGGGACGTCGTTCCCGTGCCCTCGGCAGAGATCTGTCCGCTCGTGCGCACGAGATCCCACTCGTACTCCATGAATTTTTCCGCCGTGTTGCTGCCGCGCACGACGCTGCCTGTTGCATCGTCCGTCACGTAATCGACGATACGCGTGCGCAGACGCGCCACCACCACGTCGACGCCCGCCTCCTGTTTCCAGCCAACGAGCTCCACGCCCAGCACCGACGGGCGGTCGATGCGGTTGGTCTGGCGGTTCTGGCGGTACGCGTCGAGCTGGCGGTCGCATTTATTATAGAACGCGTCGGTCAGGTACGGACGCAGCGGCGTCAGATCCTTGTCCTGCCATGCGTTCTGGAACTGCACGTACAGATTGGACAGCTTCTCGCGGAACGCCGCCTCGCTGAACTGCGGGTCGAGCGCGGGATAATCGCTCATGCTGCGCAGCGTCGACGGATCGGTCGCCTGCGCGCCGGGCATGACGGGCGCGCTGCCCTTGCCCTTTTTGCGCACGGACATATACACGACCAGAATGATGATCGCCGCAAGGATGACGCCGCCGAGGATGCTGCTGCCGCCGCCGTCGGAATCGGAGTCGGAGCTGCCGCCGTAGAAATAGTACCCGCCGTCATCGTCGTCATCGTCAAAATCAAATCCGCCGGAGTCAAAATCGCCCCCGCCGAAGTCGTAATCCCCGCCGTAGTCGCCGAAATCGGCGTGCGCCAGCACGGAGACCGCGCCGCACAGAAGCAGCACGGAAAGCAGCACAGCAAACAGTTTTTTCATCATACGTCATACCCCATTTCCGTTTTTATCATACACGGAAAAAATGTGGTTGTCAACCGCCTTTTCCGTGTGGTATACTGGAAATACTACAAGGCACAAGGAGTGTTTATGCAGTTTTTCATCACGTTTCTGGAAGGGATCGTTTCCTTTATCTCCCCGTGCATGCTGCCGATGCTGCCCGTTTACGTCTCGTACTTTGCGGCCGGCTCGGACAGCCGCGGCAAGGTGCTGGCGCGCAGCATCAGTTTCGTGCTGGGATTCACCGTCGTGTTCAGTCTGCTGGGTCTGTTCGCTGGCACGGTCGGCGCACTGCTGTCGCGGTACCGGATCGCGGTCAACGCCGTGAGCGGCCTCATCGTGATCCTGCTGGGACTGAGCTATCTCGACGTGATCCGCCTGCCCTTCTTCAAAGGCATCCGGAAAGAACACCGTATCGCAGGCGTCGTCTCGGCGTTCGTGTTCGGCATGATCTATTCGGTCTGTCTGACGCCCTGCGTCGGCGCGTTTCTCGGCTCCGCGCTCATGCTCGCCTCCGTCTCCGGCACGGCTGCACGCGGCGCGCTTCTGCTGCTGGTTTACGCGCTCGGGCTCGGCATCCCCTTCGTGATCTCCGCGATGCTTCTGGAAAAGCTGCGCTCCGCCTTCGGCTGGATCAAAGCGCACTACGGGATCATCAACCGCGTCTGCGGTCTGTTTCTCATCGTGATCGGCATTCTGATGGCGACGGGGTTCCTGTCGACGTTCCTGCGATTCTTTGTTTGAGGTGACTCAATGAAAAAACAATGGAGATGGCTGCCGGCTGCTCTGGCGTTCGTCGCCGTTCTGGCTGCCGCGCTGCTGCTGTACCGCAATCTGTCCGCTCGCTATGCGCCGGGTGCCGAGACTGCCCCTGCCGCATCCGAAGAGAATACCGTGACCGTTCCGGCGTCCGCCGCGCCGGACGAGGATCTCGCCGCAGATTTCACCGTGTTCGATGAAAACGGCGCAGAGGTACGCCTGTCTGACCGCTTCGGCAAACCGCTGGTCGTCAATTTCTGGGCGTCGTGGTGCGGTCCCTGCTGCAGCGAGCTTCCCGCCTTCGACGCCGCCTGCAGGCAATACGCGGGCAAGGTCGACTTCATGATGGTGAATCTGACCGACGGCTATTCCGAAACGGTCGAGTCCGTCAAGGCCTTCATCGCGGAAAGCGGCTACACGTTCCCCGTCTACTACGACACGAACCAGGACGCAGCACGCACGTACAGCGTCTATTCCATCCCGCTGAGCGTGTTCATCCGCGCAGACGGCACGGTGCTCGACGCGCACATCGGCGCGATGGACGATACGACGCTGCAGGGGTATCTCGCGCAGCTTCTGGCGTAAAACGGCAGAATAAGAAAAGCGATTTGAATCGGGCTTCTGACAAAAAGGGACTCTTCCTCCGCGTACTGTCGGATGAAGAGTCCCTGTTTATTATTCTGTTCGTTCTGCGCGAAAAGCGAAAGACGGTTCCGCTTACATGCAGGTGTAGCCGCCGTCCACGGCAAGGTTCGTACCGGTCACGTAGCTCGACGCCTTGGACGCAAAGAACAGCGTCGCGGTGTCCAGCTCGCCCTCTTCGCCGTAGCGCTCCATCGGGATCATGGTGCGCGCGTTCTGCTGGAAGAAGTCGCTGTTGAGCGTCTCTCTCGTCAGGTCGGTATAGAAATAGCCGGGACAGATGGAATTGACGGTGATGCCGTACTTGCCCCATTCCGCCGCAAGCGCGCGCGTCAGGTTGACGACGCCGCCCTTGGCCGCGTGATACGGCGCGGAACCGGCGATCTTGTTGCCCACAAGGCCGTACATGGACGCGATGTTGATGATGCGGCCGTACTGCGCGGGGATCATCGCCTGCTTCGCGGCAGCACGCGCCACCTTGAACGAGCCGAGCAGATCGATCTCGAATTCGTGGGTGAACTGCTCGTCCGTGATATCCTCGGCGGGTGCGACCGCGCCGGTACCGGCGTTGTTGATGAGGATGTCGCCACGGCTTCGAGCTTGTCCTGCCGTCTGGCGATCGCAACGATGTTGCAGCCGGCGCTCGCAAGCGCCTTCGCCATCTGTACGCCGAGACCGCCCGAGCAGCCCGTCACAAGTGCGACCTGACCTTTGAAATCAAAATACTTTCCCATCTGTTCCTTCTCCTTTTCGTTTCGCCGCGCTTAAATGCGCGCATGATAAATTGATTATACACCATCCGGGAAAGAAAAGCAAGTTTTTTCCGTATTGAATTATTGCCGTTGACAGGATGGTCCCGCGCAGATATAATGGTCTCGAACAATACCCGAAAGAGGTGGATCGGCATGCAATACCGCGAAACGGTCACGCTCCGCGACGGCAGAACGTGCACACTGCGAAACGGAACGGAAACGGACGCGCAGACGTCGCTCGACGTTTTCATCCGCGCGCACGAGCAGACGGACAATCTGCTGACGTATCCGGACGAGATCACCTATACCGCCGAGCAGCAGGCGGCGTATTTAAAGAATAAAACAGACAGCGCGGACGAGGTCGAGATCCTCGCCGAGGTCGACGGCAAAGTCGTCGGCATGGCAGGCGTCGACCGTGTCGGGACGTGCGAAAAGCTCCGGCACAGAGCCGAATTCGGCGTCAGCATCGACGCGGTGTACTGGGGGCTCGGGATCGGACACGCGCTCACGCGCGCATGCGTCAAGTGCGCGAAGGATGCGGGATACGCGCAGCTCGAGCTGCAGGCGGTCGCGGACAACGAACGCGCGCTCGCGCTCTACCGCAGCGAAGGCTTCACGGAATTCGGCAGGAATCCGATGGGCTTTCACTCCCGCCTGACCGGCCCGCAGGAGCTGGTGTATATGCGAAGGGAACTGTGAAGCGGAATTTGTGAGGTGCTTATGCAAAACGTTGTTCTTTACGTCCACGGCAGGGGCGGAAGCGCTGCGGAGGCGGCGCACTACGCGCCGCTGTTTCCGGACTGCGAGGTCCTCGGGCTGGACTATAGATCGTCGACCCCGTGGGAAGCGGGCGAAGAAATACGCGAAGCAGTCGATGCGCTCGGAAAGAGACGCGGAAAAATCCTGCTGATCGCCAACAGCATCGGCGCGTTTTTCTGTATGCACGCCGGGATCGACGCATGGACAAACGAGGCGTTTTTCATCTCCCCTGTCGTCGATATGGAAAGCCTGATCGTGGGCATGATGCGTCAGGCGGGCGTGTGCGAAGCGCAGCTTCAAAGCCGCGGCGTGATTGAAACCTCGTTCGGCGAAACGCTGTCGTGGGAATACCTCTGCTACGTGCGCAGCCACCCTCTGCGATGGTCGGCGCCGACGCACGTTCTGTACGGCGAAAACGACGCGCTGACGCCGATTGAAGCCGTCCGTGCCTTCGCGAAAGCACACGGCGCCTCGCTCACCGTCATGGAAGGCGGAGAGCACTGGTTTCACACCGAAGCGCAGATGCGCTTTCTGGACGATTGGATTCGAAGCGTCCGAACGCGTTAAAAACAGCGACGCCCCCGAACCGTTCGGTTCGGAGGCGTTTATTCTGATCTTTACCAGCCCGACTGCGCGAGCTTTTCGCTGAAATCTGCCATCGCTTCGCTGATTTTGATCTGCTGCGGACAGACCTGCTCACAGCTGCGGCAGCCGATACAGGCGGACGGCTGCTTATCCGGATCGATCGCCTGCATCGCCATCGGCGCGATAAAGCCGCCGCCCGTGAACGCGTGTTCGTTGTACAGCGACAGAAGATACGGAATGTCCAGCTCCTGCGGGCAGTATTCCGTACAGTACCGGCAGGCGGTGCAGGGCACCGTGTTCTTCGAGAGCATCTGGGACGCGATCTGCGAGAGCGCTTGCATCTCCGCTTCGTTCAGCGGCGCGTCTGTCATAAAGGTTTCGATATTCTCCCGCATCTGCTCGGGATTCGACATGCCGGAGAGAATGACCTTCACGTCCGGGATCGACTGCAGAAAGCGGAACGACCACGCCGCAACGCTCTCTCCGGGGCGAAGCGCTTTCAGCTTTTGCTCGTACTCCGGCGGGAGCGACGCGAGCTTGCCCCCGCGCAGCGGCTCCATGACCCAGACGGGAATGCCGTACTCCCGCAGCAGCGCGACCTTTTCCGCGCCGTGCTGGAACGTCCAGTCGAGGAAATTGATCTGCAGCTGGCAAAACTCCATATCCCTGCCGTACGCCTCAAGGAACCGCCGCAGCACCGGCAGCTCGCCGTGGCACGAAAAGCCGAGATGCCGGATCTTTCCGTCTCTCTTCTGCTGCATGAGGAAATCATAGACACCGTACTGCGGATCGAGATACGCGTCGACGTTCAGCTCGCACACGTTGTGGAACAGATAAAAATCAAAGTAGTCCGTGCGCAGCTTCTCGAGCTGCTTTGCAAAGATCTCCCGCACGCGCGGGAAGTTGGAGAGGTCGTATCCGGGAAACTTCGTCGCCAGATAAAACGACCCGCGCGGGTACGCCGACAGCGCGTCGCCCATCGCAAGCTCCGAGTTGCCGTCGTGATAGCCCCATGCCGTGTCGTAATAGTTCACGCCGTGCGCCATCGCGTAATCGACCATCTCCCGCACCTGCGGCAGATCGACGTCGGCATAGCTTTCCTTCTGCGGCAGACGCATACAGCCCATGCCGAGGTTGGAGAGCCGGATATCCTGAAAATCGCGGTAGATCATTGGACCCTTCCCCTTTCCGAATCGTGGATTTATTACAGTATAACACATAGACCCCGCTTCCGGTCAAGCTGTTTTTGAAAAAAATCCGCGAACGCATCGGCGGCACGGAACTGCCGAAAAAGTACGCCGCAGATCCGGCTCGTCTGCCGCTCTACCGTCCGTAGGTTTACAGAGCACGCGCGCCGTGCTACACTGGGTGCAGAAAACGAAAGAAGGTGACGACAAATGAATCCATACGTAACGGGCGAAGCGATCCGTTCGCTTCGTGAAAAATGCCGCTTTACGCAGGCACAGCTCGCGGAAAAGCTCTGCGTCTCGGACAAGGCCGTCTCCAAATGGGAGACCGGAAAAGGCTATCCGGACATCACACTTCTTGAACCGCTGGCCAAGGCGCTGTCGGTATCCGTCGCGGAGCTGCTCTCGGGCAACGCGATCACCAACGGCAATCTGTCGGCGAACATGCTGCGCTCGGCGTTTTACGTCTGTCCCGTGTGCGGCAACGTCGTGCACGCCATGGGAGAAGCCGCCGTTCACTGCCACGGCGTTCTGCTGCAGCGTGCCGAAGCGGAGGCGGCGGACGAGGCGCACGGCATGACCGTCGAGCAGATCGAGGATGAGTTCTTCGTGCGCGTGCGGCACGAAATGACGAAGCAGCACTTCATTTCCTTCATCGCCGCCGTCTCATCGGATCGGATGCAGCTCGTCAAGCTGTACCCAGAGGGAAACGCCGAAGCGCGGTTCAAAATGAACGGCGTGCGCAGGTTCTATTACTACTGCAACCGCGACGGACTGTTTTACAGAACACGCGGCAAATGACCAACCAAAAAAGCCCCGTGCAGTTTTGCACGGGGCTTTTCTTTCGGAGTGATCCTGACGAAAGCCTCTTCAGATCGAACCGGAAACCGGCAGCGTTTGCGTACCCGCGTTTCAGTGCTGTGAAACGAACGCGGCGATGTCGCCGATGACATCCTCGCCGACGTGCCGTTCGACGCTGTATTCTTTGGACGCCTTCAGAATATCGCTGTAGATCGCCTCGACAAAAACGTGGTTCAGCTTGGGATACAGCCGGAACTCCGTATTGCTCCGATCCGCCAGAAGCTGCTGAAACAGCCGGAAATCGTCCTGCGCAAGCACCTGAAAATCCATACCGCCCTGCAGGATCAGCACGGGCTTTTCGCTCTCGAGAAGATAATCCGCCGCCGTTTTCCGCCCCATCTCCTTGAAATAGTAGAGAGACAGATTGCCTGCGAATTTCTTTTTCTTCGCTTCCTCGTCGCGCATCTGATACAGGTTCTCGAATTTCTTCGCAAAGATCCTGTATTCCAGGGAGACGATCCGGTTCAGGACGGATCTGCCGCCGCTCGCCTGACGCAGCTGCCGCAGAACGATCTCTTCCAGTCGGTACGGCGTTCCCGCCATCAGGATAAGGCCGCGCACGTTCGCGCCCTCGGCGTCGATCCGCGGCGCGAGCATGGCGCCCATACTGTGTCCGAGCAGAAAAACGCGGCCGGCGTTGATCCGCGGATCGTCCCGCACAAGCGCCGCCGCAAGCAGCGCGTCCTCGATCGTCTCCTCACGGACGGTCAGAGGGCGCTTCTTCATTTTTCGCGCGTGCGC
>CADAGA010000009.1 GCA_902787275.1 Oscillospiraceae bacterium
AATCAGGCGAGCTTCCTCGGTTCGGTGCGCGATATGGAAAACGCGGTGCTGTGCAATCTCGGCACCGGCGGTCAGGTCTCGTTTCTGACGGACTATTCCGACGACCCGACGCCCGAGCTGCGGCCGTGCTTCGGCGACAAATATCTGCGCGTCGGCGCGTCGCTGTGCGGCGGACGTGCGTTCGCGCTGCTGGAGCGCTTCCTGCGCTCGGCGGCGGAGCTGGCGACGGGCGGATCATGCGGCAGCGTTTACGGTGCGATCGACCGTTATCTTGCGTCGAACCCCGCGCCCGACGATCTGCCGGCCGTCGACACGCGCTTCTGCGGCACGCGGGACGAACCGGCGCTGCGCGGCAGCATCACGGGGCTCGGCACGGACAACTTCACCGCCGGACATCTCGTCCACGGCGTGATGCAGGGCATCGTCACGGAGCTTTACGACATGTACGACGGCGCGCCGCACGGCAGCCGCTCGACGCTCGTCTGCTCCGGCAACGGTCTGCGCAGGAACCCGGCGCTGCGCGATCTGTTCGGCAGGACGTTCGGCATGACGACCGTCACGCCCGTCCACCGCGAAGAAGCCGCGTTCGGCGCCGCGCTGTTCGCCATGACCGCCTGCGGCATTTACCCGACCATTCACGAGGCACAGGCCTTGATCCAATATGAAAAGGAGTAATCATCATGAAGGACAATCAGAGAATCGAAACCAGATGCCTGCACGCAGGCTACGAGCCGAAGAACGGCGAGCCGCGCGTGCTGCCGATCGTGCAGAGCACGACCTATAAGTATGAGTCGTCGGAGGCGATGGCGAAGCTGTTCGACCTCGAGGCAGAGGGCTATTTCTACACCCGCCTGCAGAACCCGACCAACGATATGGTCGCGGCCAAGATCGCCGCGCTCGAGGGCGGCGTCGCGGCCGTGCTGACCTCCTCCGGTCAGGCCGCTTCGTTCTACTCGGTTTTCAACGTCGCTGCCGCGGGCGACCACGTGGTCGCGTCCGCCGCGATCTACGGCGGCACGTTCAACCTGTTCTCCGTCACGATGAAAAAGCTCGGCATCGACTTTACGTTCGTCTCGCCCGACGCAACGCGCGAGGAGCTGGACGCGGCGTTCAAAGAGAACACCAAGGCCGTGTTCGCCGAGACGCTTTCCAACCCGTCGCTGACGGTGCTCGACATTGAGAAATTCGCCGCTGCCGCGCACGCGCACGGCGTCCCGCTGATCGTCGACAATACGTTCCCCACGCCCATCAACTGCCGCCCGTTCGAGTTCGGCGCGGACATCGTGACGCACTCCACCACGAAATACATGGACGGCCACGCGACGAGCGTCGGCGGCGTGATCGTCGACAGCGGCAACTTCGACTGGACCGCGAACGACAAGTTCCCGGGTCTGACAACGCCGGACGATTCCTACCACGGCATCGTCTACACCGAGCGTTTCGGCAAGGGCGCCTACATCACCAAGGCCGTCGCCCAGCTCATGCGCGATCTCGGTTCCATCCCCTCGCCGCACAACGCGTTCCTGCTGAATCTGGGTCTGGAAACGCTGCACCTGCGTGTGGAGCGCCACTGCCAGAACGCGATGCGCGTCGCGCAGTTCCTCGAAGCGCACGACAAGGTCTCGTGGGTCAATTATCCCGGCCTTCCCGGAAACAAATACTACGATCTCGCGCAGAAATACATGCCCCACGGCACGAGCGGCGTCATCTCCTTCGGCGTCAAGGGCGGCCGCGCAGCGGCGACCGTGTTCCAGGACAGCCTGCGCCTTGCCACCATCGCCACACACGTCGCGGACTGCCGCACCTGCGTGCTCTATCCCGCCGGCACCACGCACCGTCAGCTCACCGACGAGCAGCTCATCGCCTGCGGCGTGCCGGACGACCTGCTGCGTCTTTCCGTCGGCATCGAAAACGTCGAGGACATCCTCGAGGATCTGGCGCAGGCGCTTGAAAAGTGCTGAATCCGCTGACCGAACTATACCCAAGGAGTGAACCGCATTGGCTGTGAAACAATGGATCGTCTCAAGCTGCGATAAGGATCTGGCTGCGCACTTCGCACAGAAGTACAGCCTGAATCCGTTCGCGGCGCTGCTCGCCGTGTCCAGAGGGCTGCGCACGGATGTGCAGATCGAGACGTTCTTCCATCCCGACAGCGTTACGCTGTCCGATCCCTTTTCCTTCCGGGATATGGACAAGGCCGTCGCGCGGATAAACGACGCGATCGACCGCTTTGAGCGCATCGCCGTATTCGGCGACTACGACGCGGACGGCGTCACGGCGACCGCGCTTTTGTGCGCGTATCTCGCCATGCGGGAAGCCGACTTCTTTTACATGCTGCCAGACCGGCTTGAAGGGTATGGGCTGAACAAAACCGTGATCGATCGCCTGCACGAGCAGGGTGCAAAGCTCGTCATCACCGTCGACAACGGCATCAACGCCGTGGAGGAGACGGCATACGCCAAAAGTCTCGGGATGGATCTGGTCATCACCGACCACCACCACGTGGGTGACGAGCTGCCGGATGCGGCCGCCGTCGTCAACCCGCACCGCGCCGACTGCGGCGCGCCGTTCAAGGAGCTCGCCGGCGTGGGCGTGGCGTTCAAGCTCGTCTGCGCGCTCGAGGGCGACGACGAATCGCTGCTGGATGAGTTTTCCGACCTTGTTGCGATCGGTACCGTTGCGGACGTCGTGCCGCTGACGGGCGAAAACCGCACGCTGGTGCGCCGCGGCGTTCGCGCGATCCTCGACAATCCCCGTCCAGGCATCCTGGCCATGCGCGAGAGCGCGGGCAATCTCGATAAGCCATTCAACTCCACGACCGTCGCCTTCACGCTCTCGCCCCGTCTGAACGCCGCCGGGCGCATGGGCTCCGCGATGCGCGCTTTGGACATCCTGCTGTGCGAGGACGAGGACACGGCGGCGGAGCTGGCGCAGATCATGGAGCAGACCAACGCCAAGCGTCAGCAGACGGAAACGGAGATCTTTGAGCTGGCGCAGGCGCAGCTTCTCGAGCATCCCGAACGTATGGCGGACCCCGTGCTCGTGTGCAGCGGCGAAAGCTGGCACCCCGGCGTGATCGGCATCGTCGCGTCGCGCATGGTGGAGAAGTTCGGCAAGCCCTGCGTGATCCTTTCGCGCTGCGGCGACGTCGCGCGCGGTTCGGGGCGCAGTCTCGAGGGCTTCTCTCTCTACGACGCGCTCAAAGCGTGCGAGGACGTGCTCGAGCAGTTCGGCGGGCACACGCTCGCGGCAGGACTGTCCGTCAAGCCGGAAAATATCGACCTGTTCCGCAGGACGATCAACGACTACGCGCGCACACAGGAAATGCCGTTCCCCGTCCAGCACATCGACATGCGCCTGAATCCGCGCGTCATCAACACCGAGATCCTCGACGCGCTGCACGCGCTCGAACCGTTCGGCGCGAGCAATCCGAAGCCTGTGTTCGGTCTTTACGCGATGCGTCTCGACTCCGTGACGCCGCTCGCGGGCGGCAAGCACATCCGGCTGAATCTGTCCAAGCAGGACGCACGCATCAGCGCCGTGCGTTTCGGCGTATCGCCCGAGGCATTCCCGTTCCCCGCGGGGAGCATCCTCGATCTTGCCGTTTCGCTCGACGCCAACGTCTACATGGGCGAGACGCGCGTGAGTATCCTTGTCAAAAACGTCCGCTTTTCCGCGCTGGGCGGCGACGACTATCTGCAGGCAACGCGCACGTATACGCAGATCAAAAGCGGCGCGCGCGTGCCGTACGCGGAGGGTCTCGTCCCCGACCGCGCCTTTGTGGGCGACGTCTATAAACTGCTGCGCAATCTGGGCGGCAGCTGCCGCAGCACGGACGAGCTGTGCGTAAAGCTCGGAAAAGGCGGCAGCGCGATCTGTCCCGTCCTGCTCGCCGTCGACGCGCTGTGCGAGCTGCGTCTCGCCGTGCAGGAGGACGACGGCACCGTCCGTCTGACCGCCGTGCGCGAAAAGGTCAGCCTCGACGACTCGACCGTTTTACAAAGTGCAAGAAAGTGCTTGCAGTAAATCGGGATTTGTCTATGCCAAATTCCGAACTGAATACTGAAGACTTAAAAATGAATAATTTCGGGGCTTGCAGCCGGCAATTATAATCAGGTGTGGGCGAAGCACACCCATTATTATTCATTCTTCAGTTTTCAATTTTCATTCTTCATTTAGGGATTTGCAAAGCAAATTCCGCATTACGGAGGAACGCCATGTCTGTACCGACCGACCGCGGCGACGGTTACGCCGCGCTGCGACCCCGACTGGAAGATCATTTCACCCCCGAGGAAGTCGAGCAGATCGACCGCGCCTACGCGCTCGCCTGCAAGGCCCACGAGGGTCAGTTCCGTCTGTCCGGAGAGCCGTACATCATCCACCCGATCTGCGTGGCGGATATCCTCGTCGGCATCGGCATGGACGCGAGCTCCATCATCGCGGCGCTGCTGCACGACACGGTCGAGGACACGCCCGTCACGCTCGAGGATATCTCGCGCGAGTTCGGCGAGGAAGTCGTGACGCTCGTGGACGGCGTGACGAAGCTCGGCAAAGTGCCGCTGTCCACGCAGGAGGAGCAGCAGGCGGAAAACATCCGGAAAATGCTGCTGGCGATGAGCAAGGACGTGCGCGTCATCATCATCAAGCTCGCCGACCGCCTGCACAACATGCGCACGCTGATGTTCAAAAAACCGCAGCGCCGGCGCGATATCGCGCTTGAAACGCTCGAAATTTACGCGCCGCTCGCGCACCGTCTCGGTATCCGCCCGATCAAGGAGGAGCTGGAGGACCTGGCGATCAGCTTCCTCGATCCCGTCGCGTACAAGGAGATCGAGCAGAAGCTCAGCGAGCAGAGCACGCGCCGTCAGGAATTCCTGAACGAGATCAAGCAGAGCATCGCCGACCGCGTGCATCAGGAATCGCCCAACGCGCGCATCGACGGCCGTATCAAATCCGTGCACGGCATCTACCGCAAGATGTACATGCAGAACAAGAACTTCGACGAGATCTACGACATCTACGCCGTGCGCGTGATCGTGGACACCGTGATCGAATGCTACAACTGTCTGGGCATTATCCACGACCTGTACCGTCCTCTGCCCGGACGCTTCAAGGACTATATCTCCACGCCCAAACCGAACATGTACCAGTCGCTGCACACGACCGTCATCGGTTCCGGCGGCATCCCGTTCGAGGTGCAGATCCGCACGTGGGAGATGCACCAGACGGCGGAATACGGTATCGCGGCGCACTGGAAGTACAAGCTCGGCATCAGCGACGCCAAGATGGAGGACCGCCTGGCGTGGATCCGTCAGCTGCTCGACACGCAGAAGGACGCCGAAAACCCGGAGGACATCGTTCTGACGATCAAAACCGACCTCGTGCCGGAGGAAGTGTTCGTCTTTACGCCCAAGGGCGACGTCATCAATCTGCCGATGGGCGCGACGGTCATCGACTTCGCCTACGCGATCCACTCCGCCGTTGGCAACCGCATGCAGGGCGCCAAGGTGGACGGCCGCATCGTGCCGATCGATTACAAGGTCAAGACCGGCGAGATCGTCGACATCATCACCTCGTCCAACCCGAACAAAGGCCCGAGCCGCGACTGGCTGAAGATCGTCAAGACCAGCGGCGCGCGCGCCAAGATCCGCGGCTGGTTCAAGAAGGAACGCCGCGAGGAAAACATCGTCGAGGGACGCGCTGAGGTCGAGCGCGAATTCCGCCGCAGCTTCATCCGGCTGCCCGAGGAAGATATGCAGAAATTCCTGCAGTCACTTGCGGAAAAACAGCACCTGAACACGGTAGACGATTTTTACGCCGCCATCGGCTACGGCGGTCTGTCGCTCGCGCGCATGATGCCGCGCATCCGCGACGAATACAACAAGCTCTATAAAGCGCCGGAGCCGGAAGAAAAGCATATCCAGATCACGCCGCTCAAACGCAGCCGCAGCAGCGAGGGCGTCGTCGTGGAGGGCATCGACAACTGTCTGGTCAAATTCTCGCGCTGCTGCAATCCGCTGCCCGGCGACCGGATCATCGGCTTCATCACGCGCGGTCACGGCGTTTCCATCCACAAGCGCGACTGCACCAACGTGCCGAAGGACATCGCCGCCTGCGCCGAACCGGACCGCTGGCTCAACGCCTACTGGGACAAGGAAGTGCACGACGACTTCAAATCGACGCTGCTCGTCACGTGCTTCAACCGCGTGGGCATGCTCGCGGACGTGTCCGTGCAGTTTGCCAACATGCACGTTATGATCCACGATATCAGCACCCGCTATACCAAGGACGGCCGTTTCGCCGTCACGGTGACGATCACCGTCAACAGCATCGAGCACCTCAAGAGCGTGATCTCCAAGATCGAAAAGGTTGACGGCGTTCTGAGCGTGGAAAGAGCGGGAAGATAAGCCGCGATCCGGATGCGAGGACGCATGAAGCAGAAGCCGTTTTTCACCGGCGTCAGGGCACACGCGGCAAAACAGGACGCGGCAGATCCCGCGCTGCGAATGCCGTAAGAAAGAAGAACGCTCATGAATCTGATCCCGAATGAAATCAAGAACACGGGCAACTATTTCTGCACGTGGGACTCCCAGTGCGACGAGATGTATGCGCGCGATCCTTCCGCCGAAAGCATCCCGTCGCGCGACGCGATGTGCGAGGACTTCCTGTTCGGCAAAAACGGCCTGCTGCGCAGCTTTGACGGCGTACGCAGCGACCTGATCGTCGTGCTGGACGACGGCTGGGACGTACCCTACGGTGCAAAAGACCGGCGTGTGTTCGGCTCGCTGATCGCCGATCCCGAACGCTTCCCCGCCCTGCGCACGCTGCATCCCGCGGAGCGTCTGCGGACGCTGTCCGAAAAGATCCGCGCGCTGGGCTATCGCGGGCTGGGGCTCTGGGTACCGACGCAGACGCCGTCGCTCGTCGACGGAAAAGAGATCGCGCGTACACCCGAGGAAGAACGGCTGTACTGGGAAGAGCGCGCAAGATGGTGTCAAGAGGCCGGCGTCGTCTATCTGAAAGCCGACTGGGGCGAGCACCAAGGCGACGCGGATTACTGCCGGATGATGACCGAGTGTATGCGTCAGTACGCTCCCGGGCTCGCGATCGAACACGGGCTCGTCGGCCGTCCGCTGTTTGAATCGCAGGACGGTCACGCCGTTCCCGACCGGGTAAACGAATACCTTCGCACGGTACTGCCCGCCTGTGATTATCTGCGCACATATGACGTCGTGCACGAGATCAAATACGCTTCGACGGTCGATCGTGCAGCGGTCTGTCTTGCTGCCGCACAAAACGTGACGGGCACGTGTGCCGTGCTCAACATCGAGGATACCGCGCTGATCGGCGCCGGACTCGGCTGCGCCGTCGGGGTGATGCGCCATGATTTTGAAAAAAAGCGAAAGTATCTGCCGCTGCCGCCGAGACTTGTGTCGGAGTCGGTCTGTGCGCTGCGCTGGCAGCGGATCGCTCCGCCGTTCGCGGCGAACAGAGGTTCACTGCACGTTGCGCAAGAACGCCTGAAAGACGTCTGGCACTGCCCGAAGCGGGCAGGCAACTTCTGGCCGAACGTGTCGGAAGGCGATTACTACATCACCGCACCCGCGGCCGTATCGCGAAACATGCCGCTGCCGACCGTCACTGCCGCGGGCGAAAAGCCCTACGTCGTCTGCTCCGTGCATCCCGATACCGGCGCGCTGTGCGCTGCCGTGACGCCGCGGACGTTCGGCAGCGATATTGACGTAACGCCGCCCGCCGCCATTGCGCTGCAGGGCGCCTGCGCATCCGCGCCGATCGGACTGTTCGGCAGATTCGAGTCGCTTTCGGTCGATTTCGACGAGCCTGTCGAGGGACGGCGCTTGTTCGCCCAGAACCTGCTTGACGACGCAGCGCAGGACGTGAGCGGTCAGGTTGCGCTTTGCGGAAACCGCATGACCGTGCCGGGCGATCTGATGCTTCGCATCGGCGCGCCGGAAGACGCCGCGCGCGGCATCCCGGCGGTCGTATTTCAATTCTGTCAGGAGGAACCTTTATGCGCGTATTGATCCAGCGCGTGACGCGCTCGAGCGTCAGCGTGGACGGCAGGATCGTGGGCGAGATCGGCAAAGGGCTGAACATCCTCGCCTGCGTCATGGAAGGCGACACCGCCAAGGAAGCGGAGCTGCTCGCCGCCAAGTGCGCCAAAATGCGCATTTTCGAGGACGACGACGGCAAAATGAACCGCTGTCTGCTGGACGTGGACGGCGAGGCGCTCGTCATTTCGCAGTTCACACTCTGCGCAGACTGCCGCAAGGGAAACCGCCCGTCCTTTTCAACGTCCGCACCGCCGGATACGGCGAAAGCGCTGTATGAATACTTTGCCGAACAGCTTCGGCAAAACGGCGTGCGTCGCGTGGAAACGGGCGTCTTCGCTGCCGACATGCACGTCGAGATCCACAACGACGGGCCTGTCACGATCTGGCTCGATTCGGAAATATTCAAACAAAGCCGGAGATAGACGATGGAAGTGTACAAACTGCCTCTCGGACCCTTCGGGACGAACTGCTACGTCGCGGTCGATGAAAACGGCCGCGCCGCCGTGATCGATCCGGGTCTGTACGCGCCCGAGCTGCAGACGCTCCTGCGGGAGAAAACCGCCGCGGTCGAAACGATCCTGCTCACGCACGGGCACGCCGACCACATCAGCGGCGCCGCCGCACTGCGGGAAGCGACCGGCGCGCCGATCAGCATCCACACGCTGGACAACGATTTCACGGACGGTCCGTTATGTATGGCGGACGAGTGCGGATATCCGTTCGCGCCGTTTCGCGCCGACCGTCTTTTGGAGGACGGCGACACGGTCGCGTTCGGCAAGGAAACGATGACCGTGCTGCACACGCCCGGTCACACGCCGGGAAGCGTCTGCTTTCTGCACGGGGACGACCGCGTCCTGTTTTCCGGCGACACGCTGTTCTGCCTGACCGCAGGACGCACGGACTTTCCCCGCGGCAGTCACGACGATCTGATGCAGTCGCTTCGCCGCCTGCGCGATCTCGACGGCGATTTCACGGTGTACCCCGGGCACGAGCGCTCGACGCGCCTGGACGCGGAACGCAAGCGCAACTTTTTCATGAGAAGGTTGAAATAACAGATGGTTCTGAATCTGTGCGGTCACGATTTCCATTACGAATGTGAAAACCTGTGCCGCGTCTTTTATCCGAACGATCCCGTTCGCATCGTCCGCGACGCAGACGATCCGGCGGCGCTGACTTCACGCATGCAGCAGACGGACGGCGGCTTTGTGCTGTCCGCCGCATGGGACGGTGAACGCGAGGACGTGTTCGTCCCTGCCGACACACCGCAGCTGCGCGACGCCGAGGAGCTTGCCGCGTCGCTGGCGATCTTCCGCCTTTTGCAAAGGCGCACGCGCTACACGCCGCCGTGGGGGATGCTCACGGGCGTGCGGCCGTCGAAGCTGATGATCACGCTCATAAACGATCTCGGCGAGGACGGCGCAAAACGGTATTTTCAGGAGCAGCTTCTCGTGCAGCCGGAAAAGACGGCGCTTGCCGCTGCGGTCGCGCGGCAGGAGGACCGCATCCTGCAAACCTCGAAGCCGGATTCGTTCAGTCTTTACCTGTCCGTGCCGTTCTGCCCGTCCCGGTGCAGCTACTGCTCGTTCGTGTCCCATTCCGTAAACAGCCCGTCCGCCAAAAAGCTGGTCGAGCCGTACGTGGCGCTGCTGCTGCGCGAGCTCGAACAGTGCGGCACGATCGCGCGGGAACTCGGTCTGCGGCTCGAAACGGTCTACGTCGGCGGCGGCACGCCGACTACCCTGTCCGCCGAGCAGCTCGCCGCCGTCTGCGGCGCCATCGCGCGGCATTTCCCGCTCGGGACGGCGCGCGAATTCACCGTGGAGGCCGGTCGCCCCGACACGATCACGCCGGAGAAGCTGCGCGCGCTCAAAGAAGCCGGCGTGACGCGCATCAGCATCAATCCCCAGACGCTGAACGACGACGTCCTTTCACACATCGGCCGCCGCCACACCGCCGCCGAAGCGATCGACTGCTTCCGCATGGCGCGCAGGATGGGCTTTGACAATATCAACATGGATCTCATCGCAGGGCTGGAGACCGATACGCCGGAAAGCTTCCGGCGCACGCTTGACGGCATCCTCGCGCTTTCGCCGGAGAATATCACCGTGCACACGCTCGCGCTCAAGCGCTCGTCCCGCATGGTCGCCGTCGAAAACGCGCGGGCGCGGGACGGCGCTGCTGTCGCCGAAATGCTTTCCGATACGCAGCGCACGTGTACAGACGGCGGGTACGTTCCTTATTATATGTACCGCCAGAGCCGCTCCGTCGGCAACTTTGAAAACGTCGGCTGGTGCCGCCCGGGCACGGAAGGACTCTACAACGTGTTCATGATGGAGGAAGCGCACACCGTCCTCGCGTGCGGCGCGGGCGCGGTCACCAAGCTGCGCGAGCCGCACGGCAAGTGGATCGAGCGCATCTTCAATTTCAAATACCCGTATGAGTATATCAGCCGCTTCGACGAGCTGACGGCGCGCAAGGCGCGCATAAAAGCCTTTTACGACGAATATAGTATTTAGGATATAACGAGCCGCAGAAACTACCACGATACAGGATGTGATAACGTGTCTTCCGAACGCAAAAAACAAACCATGCTCAACGGGGCGCTGATCCTGGCGGTGTCCACCGTCATCGTCAAGCTCATCGGCGCGCTGTACAAGATCCCGCTGACCGATCTGTTCGGAGGCGTGGGGCGCGGATACTTCAACGCCGCGTACAACCTCTATACGCCGATCTACGCGATCTCCATGGCCGGACTGCCGATCGCGGTATCGCGTCTGGTGTCGGAGAGCGTCTCGCTGAACCGCTTCGGCGAAGCGCGGCAGATCTACAAGGTATCCACCAAGCTGTTCCTCATCACCGGCGCCGTCGGCACGGCCTTGATGTTCCTGATCTCCTACCCGTACGTGCACCACGTTTCGAGCATCCACGCGCTGCCCTCGATCCTGGCGATCGCGCCGTCGATCTTCTTCTGCTGCGCGATGTCGTCCTACCGCGGGTACTACGAAGGACTGCGCAACATGACCCCGACCGCCGTTTCGCAGGTCATCGAGGCGCTCGGCAAGCTGATCCTCGGCATCGGTCTTGCGTGGAGCGTGATGCGGCTGGGGCTGATGCAGTACGAAAAGACCGGCATGGTTTTCGGCAAAGCCGCCGAAAGCACCGACGTCGCATACAGTTATATATATCCATACACCGCGGCAGCCGCGATCCTCGGCGTAACGATCGGCACCGTCGCGGGACTGGTCTATCTCATGATCCTGCACAAGATCAAGGGCGACGGCATCTCCCGCACGGATCTGGTCAATTCGCCGTCGCAGAGCACCGACCGCGAGATCGCCAAGCGCATCATCACGTTTGCCGTTCCCATGGTCATCGGCGCGCTCATCACCAACATCACCAACCTCATCGACACCGTGACCGTGCAGCGGCGTCTTGCCGACGCGTTTCTTGCCGCGCCCGACGTGATCAAAACGATGTACCGCTATTCGTTTGACGTCGCCGGCACGATCGACAAGGATATCCCCACCTACCTCTACGGCACCTACGGCGCCGCGCTTGACTTCCGCAATCTGATCCCGACGATCACCATGTCGCTGGGCATCAGCGCGCTGCCGGTGCTTTCGGCCGCGTGGGCGGTCAAGGAAAAACAGCAGATCCGCTCGACCGTGGAATCCGTGCTGCGCGTGACGATGCTCGTCGCGCTGCCCGCCGGCTTCGGCATGGCGGTGCTCGCGACGCCGATCCTCTCGTTCCTGTACGGAAGCCATCCCGATATCGCGCCCATCGCCGCGCCGATCATGGCCGTCTACGGCTACGCCACGGCGCTCATGGCCGTTTCGACGCCCGTGACCAACATGCTGCAGGGCATCGGCCGCACCGATATCCCCGTCAAAGCCGCCGTCGCCGGCGCAGTCGTCAAGATTGCCTGCAACTACATTCTCGTCGGCAATCCGCGGTTCAACATCAACGGCGCGCCGATCGGCTCCATCCTCTGCTACGTCGTGATCGTCGGCATCAATCTGTTCTTCCTGCTGCGGATCAGCAAGATCCGCATCAACGTGATCTCCGTGCTGCTCAAGCCTCTGTTCTGCGCCGGTCTTTCCGCCGCCGCGGCATGGGGTGCATACCGCCTTTTCGGTCGGTTTTTGGGCGAGCGCATCCCCCACGTCGATCTCGTCGGACTCATTCTGGCGGTCGGTGCGGCGGTCATCGTGTACGTGATCGCGCTGCTTTTGTGCAAGGGATTGTCAAAAGAGGACATTTTAATGCTCCCGAAGGGAGAAAAAATTGCAAAAACACTTGAAAAATATAAAGTTTTAGGTTAAAATAAGGAAGTACACTTCGGCTGACGCGGAGGGACCGCTATGATCGACAGCTTTGCATTCAAAGACCGCTATTCCATCGACGACCTGCTGCACATCATGCAGTGTCTGCGCGCACCGGGCGGATGCCCGTGGGACGCGGCACAGACGCACGAGAGCATCAAGAAGAACCTGATCGAGGAAACGTACGAGGTCATCGAAGCCATCAACAAGCAGGACAAGGAACTGCTTCTGGAGGAGCTGGGCGATCTGCTGCTGCAGGTGGTGTTCCACACGGAGATGGAAAACGAGCAGGGCGGCTTCACCTTCGACGACGTGTGCAACGGCGTGTGTCAGAAGCTCGTCGAGCGCCATCCGCACGTATTCGGCACGGTACACGCCGAAACTGCCGAGGACGCACTCTCCAGCTGGGACAACGTCAAGGTCGCCAAGAAGGGTCAGAAAAAAGGCAGCGCCCCGATGCTGACCGTTCCGCGCGAGCTGCCTGCGCTGATGCGCGCGGACAAGATCCAGTCCAAGGCGAAAAAGGTCGGCTTCGACTGGCCGGACGTCTCCGGCGCACTGGACAAGCTCGAGGAGGAGACCGCCGAGCTGAAGGAAGCGATCGCTGCAGGCGACCCCGCGCAGATCTCCATGGAGCTGGGCGATCTGCTGTTCAGCGCGGTCAACGTTTCGCGTTTCGTCGATTGCGACGCGGAGCAGGCGCTCACCGCCTCGTCCGACAAATTCATCGCCCGCTTCCAGAGACTGGAAGCACTCGCCGCCGAGCGCGGGCTGGAGCTTGAGCAGATGTCTCTGACGGAGATGGACAAGCTCTGGGACGAGATCAAATAAGCATGCATACGGTTTTCCGTATCAATCATATCAACAATATTATTTTTGGAGGAAGTACACATGAACAAAGCAGAACTCATCCAGGCAGTTGCCGCAAAAGCGGAAATCGACAAGAAGACCGCCGACAAGGCAGTCGCAGCTGTGATCGATTCCATCACCGCAGCTCTTGCTGACGGCGATAAGGTTCAGCTCATCGGCTTCGGTTCTTTCGAAGTCCGCGCCAGAGCAGAAAAGCAGGCGCGCAACCCCAAGACGGGTGAAGTCGTCACGGCTCCGGCGTGCAAGGTTCCCGCATTCAAGGCAGGCACCGCGCTGAAGAACGCAGTCAACAAATAAGAGTTGTCAGAAATCAACGGGACGTTCCGGCTTCGGAGCGCCCCGTTTTTCTTGAATGAAGGAAGGGATCTTTATGCGTCTGGACAAGTATCTCAAGGTCTCCCGTCTCATCAAGCGCCGCACCGTCGCCAACGAGGTGTGCGACGCCAAGCACGTGAGTGTCAACGGCAAGGTCGCGCGCGCGTCCTATGACGTAAAGGTCGGCGACGTGATCGAGATCCAGATGGGCGCAAACTGTACGCGCGCACGCGTGCTGGACGTTTCGGAGCACGCCACGAAGGAAAACGCCGTGCTGATGTACGAGCTGCTCGGCTGATCGGCCAAAGAAAGGATGAAGCCGCATGCGCAAGGTGATCGCATTTCTGATGACGGTACTGATGTTTCTTTTTCCGTCTCTGAACGTTTCCCGCATCAAGCCCGAGAAAAACGCGTGGAAAACGAACTACCCCTATGTGTACGTGCACGGGCTGTTCGGCTGGGGCAGCTATGATCTGCGCAACCGCGTACTGCCGTACTGGGGAATGCTGGGCGGCGACATGATCAAAAACCTGAACAAACGCGGCTACACCTGCCGCAGCGCTTCCGTCGATCCCGAGGGCAGCGCATGGGACAGAGCGTGCGAGCTGTACGCGCAGCTTTCCGGCACGCGCGTCGATTACGGCAAGGCGCACAGTGAGCGATACGCTCACGCACGCTACGGCAGAGACTACTCCAAAAACCGTCTGATCGACAAGTGGAGCGCCGCCGACAAGGTCAATCTGCTCGGTCACTCCTTCGGCGGCACCACGATCCGTCTGCTCGCCGAGCTGATGGCCAACGGCAGCGCCGCGGAACGCCGCGCAACGGACAAGGCGGAGCTGTCCGCGCTGTTCGCCGGCGGCAAAGCGGACTGGATCTACAGCATCACGACGCTCGCGTCGCCCACCAACGGCACGACGGCTTACGGATTCGGCGACCCGGCCAAGGAGCTGCCGACGGCGGACTGTGCGGCGTACGATATGTACATCGACAACGCCATGGCGCTCAACCAAACGATCTCCGTCCAAAGCTGCACGTACTACTTCGCCATCCCCTGCTGCACGACGGTACGCGCCGAGGACGGCACGCAAAAGCCCGATCCGGAGCTGACCGAAAAACGCGAGACGGCAGACGCCGCGCGTCTGGGCAGACTGACCGGCAAAACGCCGAAGGGTTACGTCGTTGACGAACGCTGGCTGCCGAACGACGGCGCCGTCAACACGATCTCCGCCGGCGCGCCGTTCAACGCGCGCTCCGTCAAGCTCGACCGCAGCAGCATCCGTCCCGGCGTCTGGAACGTCGCCGAGACGCAGCGCGGCGACCACATGTGTCTGATCGGCGATTTGTGGAAATCCAAGAACGTGCGTCCGTTTTACGCCGAATGGATGGAAATGATCAACCGTCTGTAACTTTTTTGAAAAAGATCGTCTTTCTGGCTGTCCCGATTGCCGAGAGGATCATCTATGCGCAAAGACATATCGGCTTTTTTAAACCGTAAAGACAAAAGAACGGAACTTCTCTTCCGAACGGAGGAGAGGTTCCGTTTGCTTTTTATGTTTTTTTCATTTTTCCAATACTTTTACCGCTCCCGTGCGTTTTATTGGTGAAGGAGGGAGAAAAGTGACTGACCATCAGATCGATCTATGGATGAAACAAATCGTTTCCGGAGATACGGCCGCTCTGGAAACACTCTACAGACAAATGCACCAACCCATTTACTTTTACGTACTGCGTCTGACCGGCGATCCCTGCGCCGCGGAGGACGTGATGCAGGAGACCTTCGTCACCGTCATGCGCAAAGCGTCCGCGTACCGCGCCGAAGGCAAAGGCAAGGCGTGGCTGTTCACGATCGCGCGAAACCTTACGCTGGATCTGCTGCGCCGCCAAAGCCGCACCGATTCGTTTGACGTGCTGCCCGTGCTCCCGACCGCGGAGGATTTCACCGTGCGGTCGGACGCGGGGATCGCCGCGCTGCAGATGCTCGACGTCCTGACGCCGAAGGAGAAAAACATCGTCCTGCTGCGTCTTTTGTGCGATATGACGCTCACGCAGGTCGCAAAGGAGCTGGACGTTCCGCGCGGTACGGTATTCTGGCTGTACAACAACGCCGTCAAGAAAATGCGAAACCAATTTGCAGGAGGCGAAACCCATGAAAACGAAATTTGAAAAAGCGTTCCGTGAGAGCGCATATGCCGGCGTTCCCGACAAGTGGGACGCCATACAGGAAAAAGTCCGTTCCGTCGTTCCGGAAGAGACTGCGAAAAAGGTCGTCCGGTTCAGCGCGCGCTCGCTTGCCACGGTTGCCGCGTCCGTGACGATCATCCTCGTCGCCGTCTCGGTCGCAGTCGGCGTGGGCACGCGCAAAAACACGCCCCCGAAAGCCGAGATCACCGTGACGGATGAAAACGGCGTTTCCTATACCCTCACCGACGCGTCCGGCTTCGATCCGGTCACCGTTCCCGAAACGACGGTCATTTCCTACAAGGACGACGAGGGCGTCGTGCACACCACGGTCGCGACGATCACGCGCAACGCACAGGGGCAAAGAGAGGAAGCCAGCGTCGTCGTGACCTTTAAGGACGCCGAGGGCAATATGCAGACCACCGTCGTAGCGATTCCGGCGGAGCCGTCCACGACCGCGCGAAACGGGGAAACGTCGACGACCAAGCTGTCCTCTGCGGATTCTGTGCCGGAGGCGGCAGACGCAAGTGCGGCGGCGTCCACGCGCGCGGAGACGCTCAGAGAAGTCGACTGGTCAAACCGGACGATGCCGGAAAAATTCCCTGCCGTGCAGTTCGATCCGACCGGCATTCCCGGGGGTCTGGCGAAGGAATACGATTTTGCACTCCGCGGCAACGAGTACATCTCGCGGCCTGCAACGCTCCTGTATACGAACTACACGCTGTACAATACAAACCCCAGAACAGATAAAGAGGAAACCGCGACGGCTGATATTTACGTGTTCCAGAATTTCAGCCGCAAGCTGGCCGTCGGCGTGAAATTCCCGGGCGAGGAGAAGATCCATCCGTACGTCAACGTGCACTATACGGCGCAGACGCTCGGCGATTTCCTGAACGACGCGGACGTCAAAAACACCGTGCATTTCGGCAATATCCATCTCTTTAAGGACGGCACGTTCCCCGTGAACGCGCAGAACAAGGCGGACGTTTTCAAGTACCTGCTGTCTGATATCTCCATCAAGAACACGAACGCGACCGACCGTCCGTCCGGCGCGAAGGTCACGCTGAGCGTCGACCTTGCCGAGCTGGGCAAACGGGGCAAGGTGATGGAGGTCTACGAGAGCGGCTACGTGCACACGAACCTGCTCGGCTACGGCTGCACGTTCAACGTCGGCAAAGAGAACGTCGCCGCGTTCCTCAAGAACAGCTACAACGTCACGTTCGACGATCTTGCCAAAGTCGGCACAACATTGCAGACAACATTGCCGGACTGCGGCGGGGATCCCCCTGTTACCACCGTCAGCCAGCCGTACTTTGTCGAAGGCACGACCGTCACGACCACGCAGGCACAAACTATTCCGGAATAAATCTTTCGCTTATACGCGCCGGGTTTCAAGAGAGGCTCCGCCGGGTTTCAAGAGAGGCTCGGTGCGTTTGCCCCGCATTACGGGGCGAAATAAACTTATGACCGAAACAACTGAATCGGGATGACGATATGAAAAAGAGAATCACATTATTGCTTTGTTTCAGTATATTGTTCTGTTTTACTGCCTGCGGGAAAGCACCGGTTACAGGTGACAACGCACCGTCGGAGCACTCATCCGAATCCCTGATCGATCGTGTTTCTATGGTGGACGGCAGTTCCTTCGCCTATACCGCGAAAGTCGCGTATGCGAACGCTGCCGGAGAAGGGTACAACCGTATTATGTCCAAGTGTCTGAATCCGGAATATATGTACATGGATTCCGTGCAGCACTGGCCGCTGTTCAAGTTTGAAACCGTGCAGGAAATGCAGGACTTCAAAACCGGATTTGCGGATGTGCTGACCTTTGACAGCGGCTATAACGAAGTCCCGTCTTTCAATCACTACGCGGCGGAATATGACGACGCTTTTTTCGATGACAACACGCTGCTGCTGTGCTATGTGACGGCGTCGAGCGGCTCTTATCGGTTCGGTGTCGCGGACGCTTCCGTCAAGGAAGACACCCTTTGCGTGTATGTCGAACTGCTCAATCACCCGGAAGTGATGACGGCAGACGCAGCGGGCTGGTTCGTGCTGATCGAAGTCCGAAAGGCAGACATTGCAAACTACAAACACTTTGACGCGCAGACATATCGCTCCGGCGTTCTGGATTCCATCACCGCCGACTATGACGGAGACGGTAAGGATGAAGAGATCATTGTGACAATCGGTCCGACGTCAGGGCTCTATACGATCGGCGTGAAAGTGCTCGACGGCGACAAGGAATACAGTAACTTCTTTTTACCGGATTTCTTTGTCGGCGAGGGCAGTCTGACCGAAAAGTCCGGCAAGGTATATCTGTGCAGCAGCGACGACGGCAGCATTCGCTATGAAGTGTCCGTTGAGAAGGGCAGAGTTGTCCTCACACGCGGGAAAAAGACGATGCAGTATTGGGGCGCGGAACCGGAGTATGCCGTTTCCTCGTTCTCGAATCTGCACGGCAAGCAGGGAAAAGAAAAGGCGCTGTCCGCGCCGGACAATCAGGCAGTGACGCAGCTGATCGGCCGGCAGGAATTCGGTGACCCTTATGACAATCTCAGCGACGTGATCCTGCGGGACGTGCTCAACGCATACAGCTTTTTCTACGATTCCGATGCGGGCATCGTGACCCGAGGCGATTTCGCCGTGAAGCTGCCGGACGCGGACAGGCAGACGCTGAACGGCATCCTGAAGCGATACGTTGCGCTTGGCGTCGAATGAAACGAAAGAGACTATAAAATACAGCCGGGATCTTCGTTGGGAGATCCCGGCTGTTTTACGGTTCGTGTTTACGCCTGATCCTTCAGGCTGTCCATGAGTTTCTGGAATCCGGTCACGACTGCCGAGGCGGTCGGTTTGCCCAGGGAAAGCACCTCGTCCGCGATCTCGTCGCCGATGATGTGGCCGAAGAACGCAAAGTTGTTGTCGGGTACGCAGTAGCCGAGCGAGTCGTTGCACAGATGCGCGGCATACATGTCGATCCCGCTGCGCGGTGCAAGCTGCGCCGGCACGGGATACGTCCAGTCACCGCCGGCCCACGACGTCGCAGCGTAATTGCCGCCGGCCATTTTTTCGGTCCCGACGAACACCTCGGGATACAGCTCGACCGGGAACAGACACAGGCCGACCCGTCCGCCGAGCTCCACGTAGCCCTCTTCCAGAACGACGTGGCAGCGCAGTCCCATGCGATCCGTATAGACCGTATCGTTCACGAGCTGCGCCTTGACCGCGAGCACGAGCAGATAATTCGTGGGCGCAAACAGGAACTGCGTGTGACGCACGTTGAGCACGGCAGGAAGCTCCTCCATCTGCGCCGAAAGGATCAGATCGGCGAACGCCTTGCCCATGTAGCGCGTCTCGGCGCCGAGGCGCTCTTCCTCGGGCAGCTTGCTGTCGTCCACGCCCACGTTGCGGCGCGAGATCTGACCGGACGCGCCCTGCATAAACAGGAACCGGAAGCCGGTCTTTTCCGCAATGCGCTGCTCCATATAGGCGATATAGTCGGCGCTGAACAGACCGTTGCTCGCGCTGAACGACGTGGGATGACATGCGATATCCGCCAGGTAGACGCCCGCGGTGCCGTCGTCAGGCACGAATCTGAACGCCGCCGCCTGCGGCAGGTCCTCGGGCATGATCAGTCCGCGCTTGTCGTGCGTGTACCGGCTCGTGTCGACCCGCGCGTAGGACAGCGTGCCCGGCCGCATGTCGCGCACCGCTTCCTTCATCGCCTCGCTCACGGCGTTCAGATAGTACGCCTTGAACCGCTCGGCGTTTTCGAGCTTCTTGTCCTTCTCGATATGCAGCACCGACTTGAACCCGCTCGTCAAGATCTTATAGATCGCTTCGGTCGCAACGCCCTGCGCGTCGATCGCGCTGTGGCTGTGCGTCGCGGACAGGTTGATCGACGCAATTTTGACGTTCTCTTCCTTTGCCCATGCCAGCACGTTTTCGCGCACGGTAAGCGTGTCGGCGCGCGTCACGCCGAGCGCATCCACCGCAGCGAAAATCACGAGTCCCTCGCTGCTGCCGTCGTCGAGCGCGGCAACGCGCACGCGGTTGTCGTCGAGGATCCCCTCGGCAAGGCGGTTGGAAAGATCGCGGCCGATATAATACTTGCCCGGCTCGAAATCATCGGGGATGATCGAACGCGACGCGTAGCCGACGCTCCAGCGATTCGCCGCAGCCGCTTCGGTGCGGTACGTTTCACGCCCGGGCAGGAAGCCCGCGCCGTCCCATTCGCGCACGTTCTTCCAATTGGACGGAGACGGATACAGTGCGCAGATCACGTGCAGCAGTCCGTCCGCCACGGCATTCAGTCCGTTATAGAACGCCTTCTGGAACCCGTTCATCGTCGTGCTGCGCGGGACTTCGTCGTCAAGCGGGTACGTTTGCACGAGGTCGTCGTATTCGTACGGTCCGTACGTGCGCGCGGCGGCAAAGCCGTGCACGCCCAGCGCGGACATAAGCAGACAAACGCTCAGAACGAGCGCGGTCACTTTGCGGAATCGTTTCATCGGTATCGTCTCCTTCAACGTTTATACAGCTCGTTCAGCCGGCGGAAGCGCGCGCGGTCGATCGAATCGATCTGCTCCTTCGTCACGCGGTACTGCCAGTTGCCGTCCGCCTTGCCGGGGATGTTCAGACGCGTGTCCGAACCGTAGCCGAGAAGGTCCTGGATCGGCAGGATGAACAGTCCCGCGGCGCTTTCAAACATCGTACGCACGATCGCCGGACAGCCCTGCGTCCAGTCGCCGTCCGTATAGCCGCAGTATTCGAGCATGCGGCGGCGCGAACGGTCGTCCATCTCCCAAAGATAGCCCAGCAGCGTATTGTTGTCGTGCGTGCCGGTATACGCCACGCAGTTCGGCACGTAATTGTGCGGCAGATGCGGGTTGTCCTCGTCGCCGAGGAAGGCGAACTGGAACACGCGCATACCCGGAAAACCGCTGTCACGCACGAGCTTCGCCGCTTCGGGCGTGATGTCGCCCAGATCCTCCGCGATGATCAGCCGATCTCCCGCCACATCTTTGAGCTTTTCGATCAGCGCCATACCGGGGCCCTTGCGCCACTCGCCTTCGCGCGCGGTTTTGGCGTCGCCGGGCACTGCCCAGTACGCTTCCAGCCCGCGGAAGTGGTCGATGCGCACGCCGTCGAACAGCTCGAGCGCGTGCCGCAGACGGTCGCACCACCACCGGTAGCCGTCCTTTGCCATGACGTCCCAATCGTACAGCGGATTGCCCCAAAGCTGGCCGTCTTCAGCGAAATAATCCGGCGGCACGCCCGCGACGCAGGAAGGTTTGTTGTCTTCGCGCAGCTGGAACAGATGCTTCGCGCTGTAAACGTCGCAGCTGTCGAGCGCGACGTAGATCGGGATGTCCCCGATGATGCGCACGCCGCGGCTGTTGGCGTATTTTTTGATCTTCGCCCACTGATGGAAGAATTCATACTGGATGAATTTCCACAGGAACAGCGTTTGCGCATCGCCCGCCGTCTGCGTCCACTCGTACCACGGCTTTTCGCCGTTGGCGTACTTGAGACTCATGAATTCGCAGAACGATCCGAGATACGGATCGGCGGAAATGAACGATTCGATCTGCGCGCGCTGCGCGTCGTCCGTACGGGACGCCGCCTTGCGCAAAAGATCGAACCGCGTGTGGTACAGCCGCACGAACTCGCAGCTGTACGGCGTCTGCTGCCGCGCGGAGAGAAGCTCCTCGGCCGTCAGAAGCCCTTTTTCAAAAAGCGTTTCGAGATCGACGAAATAAGGGTTGCCTCCGAACGTCGAATAGGATTTATAAGGAGAGCTGCACTCGTCCACCATGCAGAACGGCAGCACCTGCCAATAGGAAAATCCGCAGTCCGCGAGAAAATCCACGAACGCCTCGGCCTGCTTGCCGAACGCGCCGCAGGAATAGTCGCCGGGCAGGGAGGAAACGTGCATCAGCACGCCGCTTTTTCGACTCATACGATACCTCTTTTATTTCATTGCTTTGCGCGCCTGCCAGAATCCGAGCGCGGCAGACAGCGCGATCCACACCGCGGGATAGATGATCGCAAAGACCCAGTTCATCGCGCCGACGCCCTTGATCAGCAGCAGAATGAACGACACCAGCCAGCCGATGCCGCAGCCGATCACGCCGATGAACGCCGCGACGCGCTGGATATTCTGGATCACGGCGGCAGACGCCAGCGTGCGCATGAGCGACTCGGTCGAACCGTTGTGCAGCGCGGTCGCGCGCATGTGCTCGGTCTCCTCCTCCTGCCGCTCGCGCAGGATCTTGCCTGCCGTCGGGTCGAGCAGACGCACGCCGCCCTTGGGCAGGTGGAAGCACCCACTGATAAAGTCTTCGGTCACGTTGCAGTCGGGCGCGTAGACAAGCAGATTCGTGTCGTTGTCCTGCAGGATACGCAACGGCACGGAGAGCGCCTTCTTCTGCACGTAGTCGATCACGAACATGCCCGCGACCTTGCCGTCGACGGCAAGATACAGCACGCGCTTGTTCTGCTGTATGTACGGCACCTCGCCGCTCTTGGGCGGCGGATCAATGCTGTGATTGACGAGAAGGTTCCGGTTGCCGAGCAGCACGCTCTTGCGGTTGATCGTCGCGCTGACGCCCAGACGCTCCTCGTAGATCAGCGACTGCACCGGCGGGAGAATGTCGGGGTTGCCGACCGCGTGCAGGAACGCGCTTTCCGCGGGACTGTGCGAGCCGATCGCAAGCGCGGCGGCATACAGATACATCGCGTCGAAATGAAGCGTGCCGTAATCCTGGAAGCAGTAAACGTCCGTCTGTTTGCGGTCAAACAGATCGATCGCATCCACCGCAACACCGTGGACGCCCGCGTTTTCACGCGCCGCTTCGGGCGAGGCGATCATGCCGCCGTGACGGTTCAGATTCTGCATCAGCAGCACCACCGGCAGCGTTACGGTGAAGGCGGCTCCGGCAGGCAGCGCCACGCACAGTGCACCTGTGAACGCGCTGAGCGTGTCCAGAGCGGAATTTGTCTTGAACCATCCCGCGATCGCCATGATCAGCGCCGCGCCGACGCCGGCGGGCAGCAGGATCTTGCAGATACGGTCCATCGCGGAACGGAAATCGGAATTCTTCCGGAACAGCGCCGGGAACCGCGTCTTTTGTGAAAAGCGCAGCTTCGGCTGCTTGTTCGGCAGAACTTTTCCGATCTCGAACGCATCGGATTCGCGCTCAAACGGACGGATCGCATACAGGTGATCGGCCGCGGCGAACGCGCAGAACTTGAAGTTGTCCACAATGCCGACCGCCTCAAAGAGCTTGGCGATCCGGCTCAGCAGCAGCGAGAACACAGCGGCTGCGCAGAACGTGCCCGCCGTCTTTTCGGATGCGGGAAGCACGAAGGAAACGGCAGCCTGCACCAGTGCGGCAGCCATCGCCAGCAGCGCCGCGCTGTCGCACGACGGCGTCCAGCGAATCAGATCCTTCCATCCCTTGCGCACCGTCGAGAACGAAACGGCTGCGGACAGCGCCAGCAGCACGATGCTGGCCGCGTACAGGATCGAGCGCACGTCCGCGGTCGCGGTGACCGATACGGCGGACAGCACGACCAGTGCCACCGTCGCAAGTCCCAGCACACAGACCGACAGGAATGCGCTGCGCCGATTCTCCTGCAGAATGCGGCCGATACGCATGCGGTCGCCCTGCCGCACGTACTCGTCCTCGCCCGCGTCGTCCAGCTCGGCGGACGGCTCCGGTTCCGGCTCGAAGACGTCCGTCTTCGGCGGCAGATCCGGCTCGTATTTCTCGGCAAAATCGTAAAGCTGGAATTTTTTGACCTGTTTTTTGCGGCGTTCGTTCAGTTCTTTTTCCGCCTGTGCCTCGTCCACCTGCTCAACGTTGTCTTCCTCGTCGAAGCCCAGCAGCATCATCTGTCCGTCCACCATCTCGGGATCGGGCTTTTTCGGCTTCGGCTGCGGCTTCGCCCTCGGTCCGGGCTGCGTCGGGGCGGCAACCGTCTTTTCTATGATACGGGTTTTTTCTTCCGGCGCGTTTTCCGCTTCCGGCTCCGGCTCGACCGCCTCTTCCGGCAGAATCGACGCCTGTGTTTCGGTCGGTTCGTCCGGTGCGAACGGAACTTCCGTCACGACCGGTTCCTGCAGCTCGGCCGGTTCCTCCGCCGCGATCGCTTCCTGCGGCACAAACGGCACCTGCGTTTCGGTCGGCAGTTCTTCGACGACAGATTCATCCTGCACGGAAACGTCCTTTTTCCGCAGATGCGAAAACAGACGGCTGAACGCCGTTCCCTTACCGCTCTGCGCCTGCGGCTCGGCCGGGACAGGTTCGTACGCCTCGGGCTCTTCCGGCAGCAGCTCGGACACCGCGTCTGTCTGCGATTCGTACGACGCATCATCCTCCGGTTCCTGTGTTCCGGACCCGACAGACTCCGGCCCGACCGAATAGGCAAATCCCGAGTCGACCTCGTAGTCGCCCAATCCGGCAAGCGCGTTATCCTCGTCCAGCAGCACGTCCACCTCGCGCAGCGTCCATGCATGCATCGGTTTGTCCGCGAGCGCCTCTGCCTCGCCGCGTTCGCGCTCCATGCGCTCCACGTCCGCAAAAATGTCGTCTAACGTCCGGTCATTCCATTCCGCACTCAAGTTCCGAACCTCCCATTTTTATGATTCGATCCCGCACGTCATTCGTGCGGCGTTGCCTTCAATCTTTGCTTTGCGACTTCAAACATCAATATCCCCGCCGCGACGGACGCGTTCAGGGAGTTGATCTTCCCGTGCATCGGCAGCGAAACGGTCAGGTCGCAGCGCTCTTTCACAAGTCTCCCCACGCCGCGCCCCTCGGAGCCGATCACCAGAGCGACCGCGCCGGAGAAATCCGTGTCGCACCAAAGCTCGCCGTCCATGTCTGCCGCATAAATCCAGACGCCGCGTTTCTTCAGCTCCTCCAGACACGACGCGATGTTCGGCACGCGCGCCACGGGCACGTATTCGATCGCGCCCGCCGACGTCTTGGCCACCGCGTAGCTCAGCGACGCCGAGCGCCGCTTCGGGATCACGACGCCATGCGCTCCCGCCGCTTCCGCGCTGCGCAGGATCGCACCGAGATTGTGCGGGTCCTCCACCTCGTCGCAGACGAGCAGAAACGGCGCTTCTCCCCGCGACGCAGCCAGTGCAAAAATATCGTCGAGCGTTGCGTACGCGTGCGCCGCCGTAAATGCCGCCACGCCCTGATGATTGGCGTGTCCGCAGGAAAAAGACAGCTTCTTTTCGTCCACTTCCTTGACGACGATGTCCTTTTCCCGGCACAGATGCATGATCTTGCCGATAGAACCCGTGCGCTCGCCGCGCGCGATCCACACGCTGTCAATGGCTCGTCCGCTCTGCAGCGCCTCCAGCACGGCGTTGCGTCCGACGATCAGATCGGTCCTTGCGTCTTTTTTCTCCTCCATTGTCGACCCCTTTTGCCGTAGATACAAAATTACAGTTTATTATAACATACTTCTACAGAAAATAACACATAAAAATCAAAAAACAGCGAAAAAAATTTTTCTTCTGCCCATTCGGCGCGAATGCTACACGCACGCTTTGACACGTTTTTGCACGCTCGGACGGTATACTGGACAAAAGAACGTACCGGGAAAGGGTGTCCGTTGTTTGGAAAGCGTAATCCATCGGCTGCAGCGCATGCCGTACGGCGTACGGTTCGCGGCAAAACAGCTTCTGTACATGGCTGTCGGTCTGGTGCTCTCGCGGACGAGACTGTTCGGCGGTCTGCCGTCCTTTGCCGTAGCGTTCGTGTCGTCCGTACACGGGAGCTGCACGCTCGCGGCGTGCATCGGCGCGGCAGCCGGATCGCTGCTGTTCGCACCCGATCTGCTCACGGGACTGACCGGTGCGGCAGCCGTGCTCGCGTGCGGCATGATCTGCTTTGCGCTGCGCGCGATCACCGGCGTGCGGATGACGAGCGCGACCGCGTTCATCGTCTCGTCCCTTTGCTGTGTCGCGGCAGGCGGAACGATGCTGCTCGCCGGCGGGTTTTACCTCAGCGGCGTGCTGCTGGTTCTGAGCGACGGCATCCTGGCGGGCGGCGCAGCGTTCTTTTTCCTGCGCGCACATGCGCTGCAGAGAATCCTGCGGCGGCCTGCCGTGTTGTACGGCACGGAGGCGCTTTCACTCGCTGCCGCTGCCGCGATCCTGCTGCTCTCTTTCGCGTCGTGGAAGCTCTACGTTTTCGTTCCGGCGCGCGCGGCATCGGTGCTGCTCATCCTGCTGTCCGCTTACCTGTTCGCGCAGGCAGGCGGCGGGGCGGCGGGCATCCTCTGCGGCGCGGCGATGGAGATCGCCTGCGGTCTGCCGGGACTTGCCTGCTGCTTCGGGATCGGCGGACTGCTTGCGGGTCTTCTGAACCGACGCGGGCGGTGGGCGGCGCCCGCGTGCATGACCGTGGTCGCCGGCTTGTATCCGATGCTTTCACAGACGAACGACGCCGTCGCGGTCTTTGCGGAGACGGCGCTGGCAAGCGCGGCGTTCTGTGCCGTTCCGACGGCGGCGCTGCAGGCGCTGGGACGCCGTTTTACTTCTGTTCTTTCACCGGAAAGCAGCCGCTCGGCAGGTGTGCGGCAGCAACTGAAAACGGCCGCGCGCGCCGTTTCGTCGATCACGCCCTACATGACCGAGCAGCAGCTGCGCCTCGGAAAAATCCCGGGCACGGCACGCATGACGCGGCGTGTGCGGGAGCTCGCGTGCGAAGACTGCGCAAAGCGCGAGCTTTGCTGGAAAACGCGGGAATCGGAAACCGCCGACGCGCTCGCGGAGAGTTTTCTTCTGCTGCACCGCAAGCAGTACCTCTCCCCCGACGATCTGCCTGCGCCGCTCGGCAGCGACTGTACCCGACGCAACATGCTTTGCGCATCCTGCGTGCAGGCGTATGAGGAGACTGCGCAGACGCCCTATGCCGCGCGCGGCATCCCGGAGTGGATCGAGCAGGACCCGTTTTCGGCTGCGGCGGCGCTGCTGACAGATGCGGCCGAGCAGTACGGCGGAAAGCGCCGGCGCCTTCCGCGTGAAAAAGACGCGGCGGCACAGGTGTTCCGCGCGTCCGGCATCGCGGTGCGCGCGGTCGAGTGTATCCGGCAGGACGAACGGATCGTGCTGTGCGCGACTTCCGACCCGATCCCCGACAGTGTGAACAAATCCGCGCTCACAAAACGTCTCGGCAAAGCATGCGGCTGCCTGTTCGCACTCCCGACCCTCCGCGTATCGGGCGACGCGCTGCACTGGCAGTTTGTGCAGACGGCGCGGTTCCGGCTGCGCACCGGAGCCGCGCAGGCTGCTGCGGACGGACGCGTCTGCGGTGATTATTACCTGACCTTCCCGCACAAGGGCAGACAGGTTTTCCTGCTGTGCGACGGGATGGGGACCGGCGCCGAGGCAGCTGCGGACGCCGAAGCCGCTGCGGAAATTTTCGCGTCGCTCGTCGAGGCAGATCTGAGCTTCGCCTGCGCACTGCGGACGGTCAACGAGGCAATGCTCCTGCGCGAGGATACGGAATCCGTCTGCGCACTGGACGCGGTCTCGGTCGATCTGTTCACGGGCGGCGCGACGTTCCGCAAAGCCGGCGCGGCGGCGTCCTACGTGCTGCACCGGGGAAAGGTCGAGCGCATGGAAGCGCCGTGCATGCCCGTCGGCATCCTGCCGGATGCAGCGTTCCGCGAGACGACGTGTACCCTGTGCGCGGGCGACGTGTTCGTTCTCGTCTCGGACGGCACGTGCGCCATGCGCGACGACCACATCACGAGAGCGCTGACGGAATTCCGCGGCGGCAGCGCGAAAAAGCTCGCCGAAGACATCCTCGCGCACTCGCCGAACGCGGACAACGCCGGCGCCGACGATTCCACCGTGCTCGCCGTGGTGGTGGAAAACGCATAAGAGTACCATTTGATCCCAAAAGCCGTGAACGCCTTGCGCTCACGGTTTTTTTACAATTCCGCCGCATACCGCATGCGTCCGTCGTTGACAAACGGGTCGCATATTTGGTATAATGAACAAAACGCTTCGGAGGTGCGCTATGCTCTTTATCGGGATCGATCTCGGCACGTCCGCCGTCAAGCTCCTGCTCGTCGGCGAAGACGGCTCCGTGCTGCGCACGGTCAGCCGTGAATACCCGCTTTCCTTTCCGCATCCCGGCTGGAGCGAACAGGAACCGTCCGACTGGTGGGACGCCTGCGTTTCGGGTCTGGGCGAGCTGCTCGACGGGATCGACACGGGTTCCGTCGCCGGCATCGGTCTCGGCGGACAGATGCACGGTCTCGTCGCGCTCGACGAAAACGACCGCGTGCTGCGCCCCGCGATCCTCTGGAACGACGGGCGCACGGCCGAACAGGTGGAGTACCTGAACACCGTCGTCGGCAAGGACGTTCTGAGCGCGCGCACGGCAAACATCGCGTTCGCCGGTTTCACCGCGCCGAAGCTGCTGTGGATGCGCAAGGAGGAACCGGAACGGTTCGCGCGCATCGACAAGATCATGCTGCCGAAGGATTACATTCAATACAGACTCACCGGCGTGCACGCGTGCGACTATTCCGACGCGTCCGGCATGCTGCTTCTGGACGTACAGCATAAACGCTGGTCGGCGGAAATGCTCGACGTCTGCGGTCTGCGCGAAGAACAGATGCCGCGTCTTTACGAGAGCTACGAAGTCACCGGCACGCTGCTGCCGGAGATCGCGGCGCTGCTGGGACTGCCGGAGAGCGTGAAGGTCGTCGCAGGCGCGGGCGACAACGCCGCGGCCGCGGTCGGCACCGGAACGGTCTCGGACGGCGACTGCAATCTGTCCGTCGGCACGTCCGGCACGCTGTTCATCGCCAGCGACGCCTTCCGCGTCGATCCGCACAACGCCCTGCACGCCTTCGCGCACGCGAGCGGCGGCTACCATCTGATGGGCTGCATGCTCTCAGCCGCGTCGTGCAATAAGTGGTTCTGCGAGCAGATCCTGCACACGGCGGATTTTGCCGCCGAACAGGCTGCGATAAAGGAAGAAAACCTCGGCAAAAACCGCGTCTTATTCCTGCCGTATCTGATGGGCGAGCGCAGTCCCGTCAACGACGTCGACGCGCGCGGCACGTTCGTCGGCCTGTCGATGGACACGAGCCGCGCGGACATGGTGCAGAGCGTACTCGAAGGCGTGGCGTTCGCACTGCGCGATTCGCTCGAGGTCGCGCGTTCGCTCGGTCTGACGATCGAGCGCAGCAAGCTCTGCGGCGGCGGCGCGAAATCCCCGCTGTGGCGGCGCATTCTCGCAAACGTGCTCGGCGTGCGGCTGGACGTCCCGCAGACGGAGGAAGGTCCCGGCTACGGCGGCGCGATGCTCGCCATGGTCGGCTGCGGCCTGTTCCCCGACGTGCCGGCGGCGGCGCGTGCGCTCGTCCGGGTGCGCGAAACGATCGAGCCGGATGCGGCGCTCCGCGCGCTGTACGATGCGCGGTACCGTCAGTTCAAGGAAATCTATCCCGCCGTGCGGGATCTGTATAAAAAGATCAAATGAAGGAGTGGTTTCCCATGCAAAATATACCTGAAGTCAAACTCGGTCTGATCGCCGTCTCGCGCGACTGCTTTCCGATCGCGCTGTCCGAAAGCCGCCGTGCGGCGATCGTGCGTGCCTTCGGCGAGGGTCTGTACGAATGTCCCGTGACCGTTGAGAACGAGTCCGATATGCTGTCCGCCGTCGCGGACGTGCAGGCAGCCGGCTGCAGCGCGCTGGTCGTCTTTCTCGGCAACTTCGGCCCCGAGACGCCCGAAACGCTGATCGCGAAGCATTTCGACGGCCCGTGCATGTTCGTGGCCGCCGCGGAGGGCGACGGCGATCTCATCAACGGCCGCGGCGACGCTTACTGCGGCATGCTCAACTGTTCCTACAATCTCGGCATGCGCCGTCTGCCGGCGTACATCCCGTCCTACCCCGTCGGCACCGCGGAGGAGATCGCCGGCATGATCCGCGACTTCGTGCCCGTCGCCCGCGCCGTGCTGGGTGTGAAAAATCTCAAGATCATCACCTTCGGCCCGCGCCCGCAGGACTTCTTCGCCTGCAACGCGCCGATCAAGGGACTGTACGAGCTGGGCGTCGAGATCGAGGAAAACTCCGAGCTGGATCTGCTCGTTGCATACAAGGCGCACGAGGGCGATCCGCGTATCGCTGCGGTCTGCGATGATATGGCCGCGGAGCTGGGCGTCAGCGGCAACAACTATCCGCAGCTTCTGCCGCGCATGGCGCAGTTCGAGCTGACGCTGCTCGACTGGGCCGAAGAACATAAGGGCAGCCGCAAGTACGTCGCGTTCGCCGACAAATGCTGGCCGGCATTCCCGAAGGAATTCGGCTTTGAGCCGTGCTACGTCAACTCCCGTCTCGCGTCGCGTGGCATCCCCGTCTCGTGCGAGGTGGATATCTACGGCGCACTGAGCGAATACGTCGGCGCGTGCGTCTCGCTCGACGCAGTCACGCTGCTGGACATCAACAATTCCGTTCCCGCTTCTCTCTTTGAAAAGGAGATCGCGGGCAGATTCGATTACACACTGACCGACACCTTCATGGGCTTCCACTGCGGCAACACGCCCGCGTGCAAGATGTGCGCCGACCGCGCCGTCAAGTATCAGCTCATCCAGCACCGTCTGCTCGAACCTGCGGGCAGCGAGCCGGATTTCACGCGCGGCACGCTCGAGGGCGACATCGCACCGTCCGACATCACGTTCTTCCGCCTGCAGTGCGACAGCGAGGGCGTTCTGCGCAGCTACATCGCCCAGGGCGAAGTGCTGCCCGTCGCGACCGGTTCGTTCGGCGGCATCGGTGTGTTCGCCATCCCCGAGATGGGACGCTTCTACCGCCACGTGCTGCTGGAAAAACGCTATCCGCACCACGGCGCCGTCGCGTTCGGTCACTACGGCAAGGCGCTGTTTGAGACGTTCCGTTTCCTCGGCGTGACGGACATCGCGTACAACCGTCCGCGCAGTCTCCCCTATCCTACCGAGAATCCGTTCTGCTGATTCGGAAAGGAGGCGCAGTATGAAAAGAATACTGCCCGCACTTCTGGCATTCTTTATCCTTCTGACACTGCCCGCGCACGCCGCGAGCGGCAAGCTGACCGCCACTGCCGCCGAATCCGGCGACAAGGTCACGGTCACGGTTCGCCTCGACAATCCCGGCATCGTTGCCACGCGTATCTTCGTGCGGTACGACTCCGGCGTACTGCAGCTGACCGAAGCCAAAAACGGCGAGGTGTTCCCCTCGGGCACGTTCGGCAAAAACGTCACAGACAATCCGTACACCATGCTCTGGGACGAGAGTCTGCGCAGGGACAACAATACGACCAGCGGCACGCTCTGTGTTCTGACGTTTGATATCAAAGGCGGCACGGAAACCGGCACGACGAGCGTGCACATCGCCGTGGACAAAGCGTCCACGTTCGACGTCGACCTGAACAGCGTCACGGTCGCGGACGGCTCGTGCAGCGTAAGCGTCCCCACCGTCACAACAAAAGCGAACACTGCCGCGACCACGGAAAAGACGACGGCCGCGACAAATCCGCCGATCACGCCCTCTCCCGGCACGACGAAAAAACCGGTCGCCTTGACCGTCGGAACCGCGGAGAAAACGTCTACGCTCAAGCTGCCGGACGAGGTCGCGTCGGCCGTATCCGCGGCAGCGTCCTCCGCAGTGTCCTCTGCCGGGGAGAAAGCCTCTTCTGCCGCGGCAAACGCCCCGTCGACCGCCGCGCAGAACGAAGAAACCAAACCTTCTGCGTCCGTTCCGAACGGAACGACCGATCCCGCTTCGGACGAAACGGCGTCGGACGTCCTGACCGCGGACGGCACACTGTCAACCGTTTCCGAAACGCTGACGGAGCCGATCATCGATCCCGCCCCGCCCGCAAATCACCGGGGACTGCTGTGGCTTCTGCTGCTGATCCCCGCAGCGGTCGCCGTGGTTCTGATCGTGCGCAAAAAGAAAGCATAAAAAGACTGCCCGCAAATATGCGGGCAGTTTTTTGCGTTTTTCGTCAGCGCAGCCGGAACGTTTTGACCTCGAACGGGCGTATGGGGAACGTGAAGCTGCCGTCCTTTGCCGGCACGTCCTGCTCGTTCGTTTCCATGAGGTTGCACTCCGTCACGCGCGTGAACGGCAGGCGCACCGTCACGGTAGCGTCGCCGCGCATCTGCTTCGCCTCGTACAGACGAAGGATCATGCCGTCTCCGTCCTGCGCCTGCTTGAACGCGTCGATCACGACGTCCGTGCGGTCCGTTTCGATGAACGACTGCGACGCGGGCATAGCGCCGCTCTGCGCCTCGATCGCATCCGCAAGCAGCGGCACGTTCAGCGCCAGCGCATTCTGCACCGTTTCGGCGGTCTGCCACGTTCCTGCGTGCGGGTACAGGCTGTAGGTGAACGTGTTCACGCCGTGGTCCCCGATCGGGTCGGGGCAGGTCGGCGCGCGCATGAGCGTCAGGCGCATGCGGCTGCCCTCGATGTCGTAGCCGTATTTGCAGTCGTTGAGAATGCTCACGCCGTAATCGCCCTCGGACAGATCCGCCCACTTGTGGGCGCACTGCTCGAACTTTGCCGCGTCGTAGGACGTGTTGCGGTGCGTCGGGCGCTGGATCGCGCCGTGGGCGATCTCGAACGACGCATGTGTGTTCAGGACGCCGACCGGAAACGCCGCCTTGAGCACCTTGTCGCTCTCGTGCCAGTCGACGGTCGTCTCGAAGCGCACCTCGCGGCTGCCGGCATAGAGCACGATATCCTGCGTGATCGTCGACTTGTGGAACGTGCGCCGGACGCGCACGGCGCCGCGCACGGCGCTTTGCTCGAGCACTTCGACGCTGTCTGCTTTGTCAAGATCCCAGAACTTTTTCTGATAATTCTTCTCGAGGTTCCACGCCGTCTCGTGCACGCACTTGTCGATGAACACCGTCAGCGCGTTGCCGCGGCCGGTCAGCACCTGGCGGTCGTTTTCCTTGTCATAGACTCCGGCGATCTCGCCGTTGTCCGCGAT
Source organism: Oscillospiraceae bacterium (assembly GCA_902787275.1). Classification (GTDB taxonomy): domain Bacteria; phylum Bacillota; class Clostridia; order Oscillospirales; family Acutalibacteraceae; genus UBA1425. The sequence continues at coordinate 32,798 of CADAGA010000009.1, forward strand.
CGTCACACGCAGCAGCTCGTTTTCCAGAAGTCCGGCCGTCGCCGTGACGGACGGCTGCGCCGCGGCGCTCGCGAACGCGAAGAATCGATAGCCCATCGGCGGAACGTCCTGCGCGATAAAGCGCACGAACGTCCTGCCGTTTTCCGTAAAGCACGCGCTGCGGCAGCCCTCGATCCCCGTTTCGGCGCCGATCTCGGCCGTCACGGGCGCGGTCGTTTTGAAGCCCGTCAGATTCCAGACCACGACGCCGTCCTTCGGGGCGGCGATCTTTTTCTCGGCGGCGGACAGCGCTTTTTTCAGCAGCGCCTCGCCCTCGGCGTTGATCCGGACGTAATCCGGACGGCAGTCCTCGATCGCCTCGTGGATCGACGTGCCGGGCAGCAGATCGTGGAACTGGTTCTTGAGAAGCGTTTTCCACAGCGTCTCCAGCCCTTCACGGTCATAGCCCGTTCCCGCAAAGAGCGACGCCATCTCGACGCGCGAGAGGAGAAACTCTCCCTTGCGGTTGTTCTTTTTGATGAACGCCTGGCTCGTGTAGGTGCCGCGGTGGTTTTCATAGTACATCTCGTCGTTCCACACGGGCAGCTTGTCCCTGTCCTTCTCCACGGCGGCGAAGAATTCCGACGGGTGTCCCATATGCGAGGACGGCAGACCCGGGAAGCGCCGCATGCGCTTTGCCGTTTCGACCATGCGGTAGGTGCATCCGCCGCCGCCGTCGCCGTAGCCGAACATGCCGAACGTCATGCCGTCGCCCGCGTCGTGCTGGTCGTTCTCATACGCCGTCTCGCAAAGCTGCGCTGCGGAGAAGTCGCCCTCGTAGTGCGAACGCTGGTTGTAGGCGAGGATCTCGGACCCGTCTGCACCGCGCCAGCGGAAGAGCGTGTGCGGGAAACGGTTCGTGTCCTGATTGCGCAGCTTCGCCGTAATGAAGTATTTCATGCCGCTGCGCTTGATGATCTGCGGCAGTGCATAGGAAAAGCCGAAGCAGTCGGGCAGCCAGTACGTGTCGGACGACACGCCGAATTCCTTCATAAAGAACTCGCGGCCGTACAGCAGCTGGCGGATCATCGCTTCGCCCGACGCGATGTTGGTGTCGCATTCGACCCACGTGTTGCCGACGACGCCCCACTGACCGTTCGCGACCTTTTCTTTAAGGCGCGCGTACAGATCGGGATACAGGCGCTTGACCATGTCGTACAGGATCGCCTGACTCTGGGTAAAGGTAAACTCCGGGTAGATGTCCATCAGCAGCAGGTTGTTGGCGAACGTGCGCGCGCTTTTGCGCTCGCTCTCCTGGATGCGCCAGAGCCATGCCACGTCGATGTGGCTGTGACCGTCCATGACGACCTCGCACGGCGGCAGGAATTCTATTTTGGCAAGCTCCGCGTCGAGGAACGCGGACGCCTCAGCGATCGACGCGCGCACCTCGGCGTCGTCGAAATCGTAGTCCACCATGTGCAGGGAATCATCCAGTGCGGCGTAGACGCGGTCATGGATGAACGGGTCGCGGATCGAAGGTAGCGAATCCCAAATTGTGTCGACGTCCAGCACGTATTTTTCGCAGACCGGATCGATCATGAGGAATTCCGCGCAGGCCAGCTTGTACTCCATGCTGCGCGCGCCTGCCATCGCCGCGTCGCAGAATTCGCCGGAATTGACGCACGCCTCCAGCTCGATCTCCACTTCGCCGCTTTCCGGAATAAACCCGTCTACGGGGATCGGCACGATGTCGCGGCAGATCCAGCGGCTGCCGTCGCGCTCGCTGACCGCGCCGACGATCTTTCCGCCGAGCTTTATGAGTATTTCTCCGCCGAAGTCAAGGTGAAAATAGAGCTTCTTCCCACGGAACGATTCGGGCAGGACAATCTTCGCGCGAAAAATGCGCGCGCAGTCGTACCGCGCGCTCCACCGCTCGCCCAGACGCACGGTGCACGCCGTGTCGTCAAAGAACGTGTACCGTCCGTCGCCCAGATACTGTCCGTCTACGCTCTCCCATTCCGGAACGCTGTACGACGCTAACGCCGTGTATTTTTGCAGCTGGCCGATCATATCCTCCAGCACTTTCGGTTTTACGGTTCTCAATAGAGCGCCTCCTTTTTAAAGCAACACCGCACAATCAGATTGTGCGGTGACGTCTTTTATTTACAGATTCAGAAAATCCTTGCGGTAGTCGAGACCGAACGCCTTGCCCAGCTCGACCAGCTCGTCGTCGTGGATGGTGTTGAGCCGCGGACGGTCGCCGATGAGCATATAGATCTGCGCTGCCTTCTCGACCGTCTCCACGAGACCGAACGCCTCGTCGATATCCTTGCCGGCGCCGTACAGCCCGTGCATGCCCCAGACGACCAGACGGTACTGCTTCATCTTTTCCGCCGTCGCCTCGCCGATCTC
>CADAGA010000010.1 GCA_902787275.1 Oscillospiraceae bacterium
GGCGGTGCTGGTGTGCGCGGAAACGGGCGAAGTCCTGTTTGAAAAGGCGGCGCATGAACGCCGTCCGATGGCTTCCACGACCAAGATCATGACGGCGCTGTTGACGCTGGAAGAAGCCTGTCCGCAGCGCACGGTGGTCGTGACGCCGGAGATGGTCGCCGTGGAGGGTACGTCCATGGGACTGCTGAGCGGTGACACGGTCAGTTACTACGCGCTCGCGTGCGGCATGCTCCTATCGAGCGGCAACGACGCGGCCAATACGGCGGCGACGGCGCTGTGCGGCAGCCTGCAATCGTTCGCCGACCGGATGAACGAACGCGCTGCGCAGATCGGCATGACCGACACGCATTTCGTCACGCCCTCCGGACTTGACGACGAGGCGCATTATTCCACGGCGTACGACATGGCGCTGCTGGCGATCGAGGCGCTGAAAAACGCGCAGTTTGCGGATATCTGTGCGCGCGAAAGCGTGCGTTTGCAGTTCGGCAACCCGCCCTATCCGCGCACGCTGACGAACCACAACCGCCTGCTGCGGCTGTACGACGGCTGCGTCGGCGTCAAGACGGGCTTTACCAAAAAGAGCGGACGCTGTCTCGTGTCCGCGGCAAAGCGCGACGGTGTGACGCTGGTGGCGGTGACGCTGCGCGACCCGGACGACTGGAACGACCATATCGCGCTGTTTGAGGCAGGCTTTTCAAAGGTGCACTGTGTATTGCTGGACGGCGACGTATCCAGTGTGCGCGTTCCCGTGACGGGCGGAACGGCCGGCGCCGTCGGCGTGTCCTGCGCCGCCGGGCCGTGCGCGGTCTCGGTCGAACCCGAAAACGTGCGGCGGACGGTTTACCTGCAGCCGTTCCTCTACGCACCCGTCCCGAAGGGGACGGTCGTCGGCAGGGCGGTATATGCGCACGGCGGAAAAACGGTCTGCACGGTCGATCTCGTGACGGACGCGGAAGTGTCCGCACGGCCTGTACACACCGAGCCGACGCAGCCTGCAAAGAGCCGCCTGCGCGCATGGATCGAGAAAATCAAAGGAGTTTTATCATCATGGCACAGACCGAACGTCTGCAGAAATATCTGTCCGCGTGCGGCATCGTTTCACGCCGCAAGGCGGAGGAGCTGATCGCAGCGGGCAGCGTCAAGGTCAACGGCCGCACGGCAAAGATCGGCGACAAGATCGATCCGCGCCGCGACACGGTGACCGTGCTCGGACAGCGGGTGCGTCAGACGGAAAAACCGGTGTATCTGATGCTGTACAAGCCCCGCGGCGTTCTGACGACGATGTCGGACGACCGCGGCCGCAGGTGCGTGCCGGAGCTGCTGCGCGACGTGCCGGAGCGCGTCTACCCGATCGGACGGCTGGACAAGGACTCCGAAGGGCTGCTGCTTCTGACCAACGACGGGGAATTTGCCAATCTGATGATGCACCCGTCGCACCACATTCCAAAGACTTACCGCGTGACGGTGCGTCCGTCCGTCAGCGACGCGCAGATCGCGCAGATGACCGAGGGAATGGAGATCGACGGCCGCATGACCGCGCCGACCGAGGTGCGCGTGCTGGATCGCGAGGAAAACCGCGTGGTGCTGGAGGTCGTGCTGCATGAGGGACGCAACCGCCAGATCCGCAAAATGTGCGACGCGCTCGGACTTGAAGTGGCGCGTCTGAAGCGCACGGCGATGGGGTCTGTGCGGCTGGGGATGCTGCGGCAGGGAGAATACAGGGAGTTGACGGCGGAGGAAGTGCAGAAGCTGCGCACGCTGGCCGAACGTCCCGAAAAAGAAGAAAGGAACAACAAATGATCAAGAGTATGACCGGTTACGGCCGCGCCGCCGAGACGATCGCGGGTATGGCCGTCACCGTGGAGATAAAGAGCGTCAACCACCGTTATTTCGAGTTTTCGTCCCGCACGCCGCGTGCGTACGGCTTCCTTGACGAAAAGCTCAAGAGCTTCATCCAGTCTGCCGTTTCGCGCGGCAAGGTGGAGTGCAGCGTCCAGATCGAGTCGCTCGAGGAGGCCGAGGTGCAGGTGCATCTCAATGCGTCGCTCGCGCAGGGGTATCTGCAGGCGTTTTCCGAGCTGGGCGTGCGTTTCGGTCTGGAAAACGACGTGCGCGTTTCCACGCTTTCGCGTTTTTCCGACATCTTCAGCATCCACAAGACGGAGGCGGACGAAGAAAAGATCTGGGACGCGGTGCGGACCGTGACCGCGCAGGCGCTCGAGCGCTTTGTCGCGATGCGTGCGCGCGAGGGCGAACGGCTGCGCGCGGACGTGCTGTCGCGTGCCGACGCGATCCTCGATCACGTGGCGTTCATCGAATCCCGCTCGCCGGAGACGGTGCGTGAATACAACGAAAAACTGCTCTCACGCATGCAGACCGTGCTCGAGAGCACGCAGATCGACGAGCAGCGTATCCTGCTCGAAGCGGCGATCTATGCCGACAAGGTCGCGGTCGCCGAGGAAACGGTGCGTCTGCGCAGCCACATCGACCAGCTTCGGGAGTTCTTTAATTCCGAGGAGGCCGTCGGCCGCAAGCTCGATTTTCTCGTGCAGGAGATCAACCGCGAGGCGAACACCATCGGCTCCAAAGCGCAGGACGTCGAGATCGCGCGCCGCGTGATCGACGTCAAGGCGGAGGTCGAAAAGATCCGCGAGCAGATCCAGAATATCGAGTAAGCGAGGTGCGCGCATGAAACTTTGCAACATCGGCTTCGGCAACGTGATCCATGCCGAGCGTATCGTCGCCATCGTCAGTCCGGATTCCGCGCCCATCAAGCGCATGGTGCAGGAAGGCAAGGATCGCGGCACGGTGATCGACGCGTCGTTTGGACGCAAAACACGCGCCGTGATCGTGATGGACAGCGACCATATCGTGCTGTCCTATCTGACGGTCGAGACGGTCAGCAGCCGCGTCGCCGAGGAAGAAAAAAACGAAAGGGCGGAGGACTCCAATGTTTGGTAACACAGAGCAGGGACTGCTGGTCGTGCTGTCCGCGCCTTCCGGCTGCGGCAAGGATACGGTGCTTGCGGAGCTGGACAGCTGTTTGCCGATCCGTCGTTCCGTTTCCATGACGACGCGCCCCATCCGCCCGCAGGAGACGGACGGCGTCGACTACTATTTTGTGGACGAAGCGTATTTTTTGAAAATGCTTGCCGAGGATAAGATACTGGAGTATACCAGCTACAGCGGCAATTACTACGGCACGCCGCGGCAGGCGGTCGATGAGTGGCTGCACGAGGGCGAGACCGTCGTGCTGAAGATCGAGGTCGAGGGCGCCGAAAACGTGCGCCGGCTGTATCCCGATTCGGTCAGCATCTTTCTGGTGCCGCCGTCGATGCACGTGCTCGAGGAGCGCCTGCGCAAGCGCAGCAGCGAATCCGAGGAGGAGATCCAGAGCCGCATGACCATCGCGAAGAACGAAATGCAGCACGCGACGCAGTACGATTACATCGTGGTCAACGACCGGCTCGACGACGCAGTCAGCGATATTCGGGCGATCATTCGCTCCGAACGACATAAAACAACCCGATGCGGAAATATCATAAGTGAGGTTATACATCATGCTGAATCCTGATCTGAGAAACGTTCTGAAAAACCATACCAGCCGTTATTCGCTGGTGATCGCCACGGCAAAACGTGCGCGTGAGATCTCCGAAGCGGCCGAGGAGGCCCACGAGATCATGACGGAAAAACCCGTCAGCATCGCGATCTCCGAGATCATCGACGGCAGATACGTCGTCGTGGAGCCGGAGGAGATCCGCAACATCTGATCGGCAGATCGACATTTTCGAAAGGCAGGCGAACACGGTGCCGAATGTGAATATTGCGCTGGTTGCCGTGGAGAATACCGCCTACCATTTCGACGCGGAATACAGCTACCGTATCCCGGACAAGCTGCTTTCTGCTGCGAAAGCGGGTTGCCGTGTGCTCGTGCCGTTCGGCACGGCGTCCAAAAAGCGGCAGGGACTGATCCTTGACGTCACGGTGCAGCCGGACGACGGACGCGCGCTGAAAGCGATCTCCGCCGTTACGGACGCCGAACCCGTCCTGAACGGGGAGGGGATCCGCCTGGTGCGCTTTTTAAAGGAACGCACGTTCTGCACGCTGTTCGAAGCGGCCAAGGCGGTGCTGCCGACCGGTATGGGACGGCGGATGCAGGTGACGTACGCGCTCGACAGGGTGCCGGACGACGATTCGCTGTCCGAGGATGAACGGCGCGTGGTTGCGTATCTCGGGAAAAAGGGCGGTTACGTGCGCGAGGAGAAGCTCTGCGCCGACACGCTCGTTCCCGCATCCGTGCTCGCAAAGCTCTGCGCGTCGCAGGCGCTCACACGCAACGTCGATTCCGTGCGCAGGACGTCCGATCTGACGGTCAAGTCCATGCGCCTGACCGAAAGCTATCTGCTGGGTGAGGTGCAGCTCGGAAAGCTCACGCAGAAGCAGCAGAGCGTCATCGATCTGCTGCGCGAGGTGGGCAGCGCGTCCGTGCGCGAGGTCTGCTACTACACCGGCTTGACGGCCGCGGTTCCGGCGTCGCTCGAAAAGAAGGGGATCGCGGAGTTTTTCTCCGCCGAGGTCTACCGTACGCCCTATGCCGCGGAGGAGCCGACCGATACGTCGCCGATCGAACTGACCGAGGAACAGAACGCGGCATACGAGTCGCTTCTGCGCATCTACGAGGGCGGAAGCGGCGGCGCGTCGCTGCTGTACGGCGTGACCGGCAGCGGCAAGACGAAGGTGTACATGAAGCTGATCGACCGCTGTCTTTCGGACGGGCGGGACGCGATATTGATGGTGCCGGAGATCTCTCTGACGCCGCAGATGCTGCAGCTGTTCCACGCGCGGTACGGCGAGAAGGTCGCTGTGTTCCACAGCGCGCTGTCCGTGGGCGAGCGGCTCGATGAATGGAAACGCGTCAAACGCGGCGAAGCGCAGATCGCGGTCGGAACGCGGTCGGCGGTGTTCGCTCCGTTTGAGCACCTGGGACTCGTCGTCATGGACGAGGAGCAGGAGAGCGCCTACAAATCCGAAAACGCGCCGCGCTATCATGCGCGGGACGTGGCGCGGTTCCGCTGTGCCGGGCAGAAAGCACTGCTCGTGCTCGCGTCCGCGACGCCGTCGCTCGAAACGTTTGCCGCTGCCGAGAAGGGGCGGTATGCGTTCACCGCGTTGAAGCACCGCTATGCGAACGCTCTGCTGCCAGACGTCGTCACCGTCGATATGACGGCGGAGCGCCGGCGCGGCAATACGTCCGAGATCAGCGGGGCGCTGCTGTCGGCGCTGCGAAAAACGCTTGCGGACGGCAGACAGGCGATCCTTTTGATGAACCGGCGCGGGTACCACACGTTCGCGTCGTGCACGGCGTGCGGCCACGTGGTCACGTGTCCGTCGTGCAGCATCTCCATGACGTATCACCGGGCGAACGAGCGGCTGATGTGCCATTACTGCGGTCATTCGATCCCGTTCACGCCGGTCTGTCCTGCGTGCGGCGAGCGCGCGGTGCAGTATTCGGGCTTCGGCACGCAGAGGGTCGAGGACGAGCTGCAGCGCCTGCTGCCCGAAGCGCGCGTGCTGCGCATGGACACGGATACCACCATGTCCCGCTTTGCGCACGAGGACAAGCTGCGGCTGTTTGCCGACAGGCAGTACGATATCCTGCTCGGCACGCAGATGGTGGCGAAAGGACTGGACTTTGAAAACGTGACGCTCGTCGGCGTCATTTCGGTGGACAGTCTTTTATACAACGACGATTACCGCGCGCTCGAGCGCACGTTCTCTCTTTTGACGCAGGTCGTGGGACGCTCGGGACGCGGACAGTACAGAGGCACGGCGCTCATCCAGACCGCCGCGCCGGAAAACGACGTGCTGCAGATGGCGGCACGCCAGGATTATGAAGAGTTTTATCGCACGGAGATCGGCATCCGCCGCACGCTCGTCTATCCGCCCTTCTGCGACCTTTGCGTCGTGACGTTCCTCGCCGGAGAGGAGCTGTTCGTGCGCGGCGCTTCCAAGGCGTTTCTGGACATGCTCACGGTGCTGTCCCAAACGGACTATCCCGCGGAGAAGCTGATCGTGCTCGGTCCGGCGCCGGCACGCGTACTGAAGGTGAACGACCGTTACCGTTACCGCCTGATCGTCAAGTGCAAAAACTCCGCGCGTTTCCGCGCCATGATCGCGCAGCTGCTGTGCCGCATCGGCAAGGACAAGCGGTTCCAGAAAGTGACGGCGGTCGTGGATATCAATCCGGAGAGTATAATCTAACATATAGGTGAGAATATGGGATACAGAGAAATCGTCAAGGTCGGAGACCCGATCTTGAAAAAGACCAGCCGCAAGGTCGAAGTGTTCGATGAAAAACTCGCGCGGCTGATCGATGACATGAAAGAGACGATGTACCGCAACGAGGGCGTGGGTCTCGCCGCCGTACAGGTGGGCGTGCTGCGCCGTGTGGTGGTGCTTGACTGCGGCGACGGTTTTCTGGAGCTGGTCAATCCGCAGATCGTTTCCGCGGAGGGCGAGCAGGAGGCACAGGAGGGCTGTCTGTCCGTGCCGGGCGAATACGGGATCACCAAGCGTCCCGCGACGGTCAAGGTGCAGGCGCAGGATCGGACCGGCAAGTGGCACGTCTACAAGGGAACCGAACTGAAAGCGCGCTGCTTCTGCCACGAGATCGACCATCTCGACGGCATCCTGTTCACGCAGAAGGTCATCCGGAAAGAATAATTCATCGTTATTTCACAGGAGATTCATACTATGCGCATAGTATTTATGGGAACGCCGGAGTTTTCCGTGCCGTGTCTGGCGCGGCTTCTGGCGGACGGTCACGACGTAGCGGGCGTATTCACGCAGCCGGACAAACCGAAAGGACGCGGCAAGATTCTTGCGGCGCCGCCGGTCAAGACGTTTGCGCTTGAGCATGACGTTCCGGTCTTTCAGCCGCGCACCATGCGCGACGGCGAAGCACTGCGGATTCTGGAAGAATTGCAGCCGGAGCTGATCGTCGTGACGGCGTTCGGCAAGATCCTGCCGGCGGAAGTGCTGGATTTCCCGAAATACGGCTGCATCAACATCCACGCGTCGCTGCTGCCGCGCTACCGCGGCGCCGCACCCATCCAATGGGCGGTGCTCAACGGCGAGACGGTCACGGGCGTGACGAGCATGCAGATGGACGTCGGACTCGACACGGGCGATATGCTCCTGCGCCGGGAAACGCCGATCGGCGAAAACATGACGGCGGGCGAGCTGCACGACGTGCTCTCCGTGCTCGGTGCCGACGTGCTTTCCGAAACGCTGACCGCGCTGCAAAAAGGAGAGCTTCACCCCGAAAAGCAGGACGACGCGCAGTCGAACTACGCGCCGATGCTGACGAAGGAACTGTCCGCGCTCGACTTCTCGCGTTCCGCACGCGAGGTGCACGACCATATCCGCGGACTGTCTCCGTGGCCGACGGCGACGCTGAGGATCGGCGACAAAACGCTCAAGGTCCATCGAAGCGCCCTTTGCGCCGACGCGGGCGGAAAGCCCGGCGAAGTGATGCAAAGCGGCAAGCGGTTCGTTGTCTCGTGCGGCGACGGCAAATGCGTGGAGCTGCTGACCGTGCAGGCCGAGGGCAAAAAAGCGATGGCGGCGGCAGATTATCTGCGCGGCAATCCGCTCGCGCAAGGCACGGTTCTGAGTTTCTGAAAGGGGAACGATTATGGGATACGGATACGGTATCGGATACGGGATCGATATCTATTATCTGCTTCTGGTGGTGCCCGCGTTCTTGCTGGCACTCTGGGCGCAGATCAAAGTCAAAGGCACCTACAAAAAGATGTCCGCGGTACGCAATTCCCGCGGTTTGACCGGCGCGCAGGCGGCGTCCCGCGTGCTGTATGAGCACGGCGTGACGAACGTGCGCATCGAGCGCGTCTCCGGCACGCTGACCGACCATTACGACCCGCGCGCAAACGTCATCCGTCTGTCCGACGGCGTGTTTGACAGCACGAGCGTCGCGGCGGTCGGCATCGCCTGCCACGAGGCAGGTCACGCGGTGCAGTACGCCAAGAATTACGCGCCCATCCGTATGCGCAACGCGATCCTGCCGGTGTGCAACGTCGGCTCCAAGATCGGCATCCCGCTGGCGATCATCGGTCTGGTGATCGGCAGCATGGTCGGCCGCTGGCTGTTTTGGGCGGGGATCATTCTGTACGGGCTTGTCGCGCTGTTCCAGCTCGTGACGCTGCCTGTGGAATTCAACGCGAGCCGCCGTGCGCTGCAGACGATCGACGATACGGGCATGCTCGCGGGCGAGGAATACAAGGGCGCGCGCAAGGTGCTGACCGCGGCCGCGCTGACGTACGTCGCGGCGCTGGCCGTATCGCTGGCAAATCTGCTGCGGCTGATCCTGCGCAATTCACGCAGACGCTGACGATGGACAAAGCGAGAAAGGCCGCGCTCGATACGCTCGTGCGTGTCGACAGAGACGGCGCTTATTCCAATCTGGCGCTCTCCTCCGCGCTCGAGAACCTGACACAGGCGGACAGCGCGTTCGCAAGCGCGCTCGTCTACACGACGCTCGAGCGGCAGATCACGATCGACTATCATCTTTCTTTATATCTCACGCAGCCGATCCGCAAGCTGCGTCCCGAGGTGCGCGCGGCGCTGCGAATGGGCGCTTCGCAGATCCTCTTCATGGACAGAGTGCCCGATTCCGCCGCCGTCAATGAGAGCGTGACGCTCATGCGTCAGAGCAAAAAGACGGCGTATGCGGCGGGACTGGTCAACGCTGTGCTGCGCAGGGTCGCGCAGGGCGGCCTGCGGATCCCCGAAGGCGACAGCGACGAGGCGCGCAGCGTGCGCTACGCCTGCCCCGTGTGGCTCGTCCGCCTGTGGACCGAAAGCTACGGACGCGCCGACGCGGACGCGATCATGGCGTCGTCGCTCGGCGAGACGCCGACGGTCGTGCGCGTCAACACGCTGAAAACGACGCCGGACGCGCTCGCCGCGGCTTTGGCGGAGGAAGGTGTGCGGACGAAGCGATTCGACGGTCTGCCGAACGCGCTGATCCTCGAAAAATGCGGCGCGCCGGAGCGGCTGACTGCATTTCAAAACGGACTGTTCCACGTGCAGGACGCCGCGTCGCAGTACTGCTGCGAAGCGCTGGATGCGCGGCCGGGACAGACGGTGTACGACGTGTGTGCCGCGCCGGGCGGCAAATCGTTCACGCTCTGCGAAGAGATGGAAAACACCGGCAGCGTCCGTGCGTTCGATCTCTATCCGCAGCGCGTGCAGCTCATCGAATCAGGCGCCGAACGGCTTGGGATTCGCAATCTCCGCGCCGCCGTACACGACGCTGCCGTGCCGGACGCCGACCGGCCGAAAGCGGATCGTGTGCTGTGCGACGTGCCCTGTTCGGGGCTCGGCGTGATCGCCAAAAAACCGGAGATCCGCCACAAGGCACCGCAGGAGATTGACAAATTACAGGATATCCAGTACGATATATTGTGCATTTCCGCGGCATATCTGAAAAAAGGCGGTCGTCTGGTCTATTCCACGTGCAGCCTGAATCCGCGGGAAAACGAGGACGTTGTCCGCCGTTTTCTGGGGACGCATCCGTCCTTTTGCACGGTACCCGTTCTGTCCGGTGCGGACAAGCGTGTCACGGACGATATGTGCACGCTGCTGCCGCACCGCAGCCACAGCGACGGCTTCTTTATCACAGCACTGACGGAAACGGAGTGAGAGCATGTCCGGAAGGGACGTCAAATCCATGACGCGTGACGAGCTGGCGGGCGAGATCGCCTCGCTGGGTCTTCCGTCGTTTCGTGCCGGCCAGATCTTCGACTGGCTGCACGTGCGCGGCGTCACGTCGTTCGACGAGATGACGAACCTGCCGAAAACGCTGCGCGCGCAGCTTTCCGAAACGTTCGAGCTTCGTTCCTGCACCGTCGTGCGCCGGCAGGTCTCGCGCGACGAAACGGTCAAGTATCTGTTCCGTCTGATCGACGGCGAATGTATCGAATCCGTGCTCATGCACTATAAATACGGCTACACGCTCTGCGTCTCGTCGCAGGTCGGCTGCAAGATGGGGTGCGCGTTCTGCGCGTCCACGATCGGCGGATTTGTCCGCAGCCTCACGGCGTCGGAGATCCTCAGCCAGATCCATGCCGCGCAGCGCGACCGGGGCGTGCGCGTGTCGCACGTCGTGCTGATGGGCATGGGCGAGCCGCTCGACAACTTCGACAACGTGATGCGTTTTCTCGATCTGGTGAGCGACGAAAAGGGACTCAACATCGGCATGCGCAACGTCTCTTTGTCCACGTGCGGACTCGTGCCGCGCATCTACGATCTGATGGAGCGCAGGTATCAGCTCACGCTGTCGATCTCCATCCACGCGCCGAACGACGCGATCCGGTCGCAGATCATGCCCGTCAACCGCCGTTACCCGATGGACGAGCTTCTGAAGGCGTGCCGGAAATATGCCGAAACGACCGGCAGACGCATATCCTTTGAATACACGATGATCCGCGGCGTCAACGATTCCGACGCCTGCGCGCGGGAGCTGGCGGGGCGCCTGCGCGGGATGCTCGCACACGTCAATCTGATCCCCGCCAACGAGTTTTCCGAGAGTCCGTTTGCCCGCAGCGGCACGGACACAGTCGAGCGGTTTGCCGAGGTGCTGCGGAAAAACGGCGTGAACGCAACGATCCGCCGCAGTCTCGGTTCCGATATAGACGCTTCCTGCGGACAGCTTCGGCTGCGCAGTCAAAAGGAGGTCGATCCCCATTGATCCTTGCTAAAAAATCCGACGTCGGCAAAGTGCGCGCGATGAATCAGGACGCGTGTGCGTGCGGAGAGTTCCCGGACGGCATGGCGTGGGCCGTGGTATGCGACGGCATGGGCGGCGCTGCCAGCGGCGACGTGGCGAGCACGACGGCGGTCAAGATCATTTCGGAACGCATTCAGTCGTCCTACCGAGAAGGGATGCAGGCAAATTCCATCCGCAGCGTGCTGTTTTCCGCGATCGAGGCGGCCAACGCCGTGGTCTACGAGATGTCCTGCTCCAACCCCGCATTCGAGGGCATGGGGACTACGGTCGTCGCATCGATCATCCGTCAGGACGCGGTCTACGTGGCGCACGCAGGCGACAGCCGTGCCTACCGCGTGACGGAAACCGGCATTACGCAGCTCACGCGCGACCACTCCATGGTGCAGGCGATGGTGGACAGGGGACAGATCACGCCGCTTGAAGCGAGGGATCATCCGCGCAAAAACATCATCACGCGCGCGCTCGGCGTGGACAGCCGCATCCTGATCGACTTCTGCGAGGAGCCGTTCGAGCCGAACGACGTTCTGCTGATTTGTACGGACGGCCTGACCAACATGGTCGACGACGAGTCGATCTTCCGCCTTTCGCAGGAATCCGCCGCGGGCGAGCTGCCGGAGAAGCTCGTTTCTCTGGCGAACCAGAACGGCGGTCAGGACAACGTCACAGTCGTGACGATTGCATCGTAAAGGGGTATTGTATGGACAATTATTGCGGAAAAAGACTGGACGGCAGATACGAGATCCGTGAGATCATCGGCGTGGGCGGCATGGCCGTGGTGTACAAGGCGTACGACAATATCGACGATCGGATCGTGGCGGTCAAGATCCTCAAGGACGAGTATCTGACCAACGCGGATTTCCGCCGCCGTTTCAAGAACGAGTCCAAGGCGATCGCCGTCCTTTCTCACCCGAATATCGTCAAGGTGTACGACGTCAGCTTCGGCGACCGTTTGCAATACATCGTGATGGAATACGTCGAGGGCATCACCCTTAAGGAGTATATCGGTCAGCAGGGGCAGCTCAGCTGGAAGGAAACGGTCTATTTCCTCACGCAGATCCTGCGTGCGCTGCAGCACGCCCATGACAAGGGGATCGTCCACCGCGACGTAAAGCCGCAGAACATCCTGCTTCTGGAAAACGGCACGATCAAGGTGACGGATTTACATCAGTCCCGAGCAGGCAAAGGGCGAGCCGACCGACAACAAGGCGGACATCTATTCCGTCGGCGTGGTGCTGTATGAGATGCTGACCGGCAAGGTGCCGTTCGACGGCGATACCGCCGTTTCCGTCGCGCTCATGCAGCTGCAGAAGGAGCCGCAGCGCCCGCGCGAGATCGACCCGAAGATCCCGGTCGGGCTCGAGCAGATCACGATGCGTGCCATGCAGAAGCGCCCGCGCGACCGCTATCAGTCGGCGTCGGAGATGCTGATGGATCTGGATGCGTTCCGCCGCAATCCGCAGATCCGTTTCAACTATAACTATTTTGTGGACGAGCAGCCGACGCGCCACGTGCAGCAGCAGCCGGCGACCCGTCAGCCGAGACCGCAGCAGCCGGCGCAGCGTCAGCAGCGCCCGCAGCAGCGCCCGCAGCCGAGACCGCAGCCGCGTCCCGCGCAGGAGGAGCCGCAGGACGACGAGGATGATTCGACCGGCAGCGCACTGCCGATCATCGGCGGCATCATCGGCGGCATGCTGATCCTGGCAGCGATCATCATCGGATTCTGCCTGGCGACCGGCGTATTCGCGGAGAAGATCGAGGTGCCGGACTTCACGGGCATGAACTACTACGAGGAGATCCAGAACAACGGCGCTTATTCCCAGTTCCACTTCAAGATCAACGACTCCGTCGAGTCGGATACATACAAGGAAGGCGAAGTGTACGACCAGTCTCCGTCGCCCCACGTCAAGATCCGTCCCAAAGAGGAAATCACGCTGTACATCCCCAAATCCCGCGAGAATCTGGAGGTGCCGGACGTGTATACGTACACGTTCACCGATGCGATCACGCTGATCGAGGGCGCGGGCTTCAAATACGCGATGGAATACGAAAAGGACAGCGGCGCACCGGAAAAGACGGTCATCCGCACCAGCCCCGAGCGCTACACGTGGGCGCCGAAGGGCTCCACGATCATCCTCTACGTGGCTGCGGCAAGCGACACGGTCGCCGTGCCGAAGATCGTGGGCTACGATCTGCAGACGGCGCGCGAGCTGGTGCAGTCCGTGGGTCTGGATATCGAAGTCACGGACGAGGAAAACAGCTCGGAAAACCAAAACGTCGTTCTGCGCCTTTCCAACTACCGCGAGGAAACGCAGGTGCCCAAGGGTACCGTGATCGGCGTCGTCGTCAGCAACGGCAAGCCGACCGAAGCGACGGCAAAGGTCTCGTTCCGTCTGCCGGATACCGGCGAGGACGCGACGCTGAAGGTCTATCTCGGCAACGACCAAGACGCTCCTTCTGGACGGCAGCACGCATTCGCTCGAGGTGACCGGCAGCGACGACAGCAAAAAGCTGACGGTCAAGATCTCGGACGAGACGTACTATGAGTGCCTGATCGACTTTACGCAGTCTCCCGCGAAGGTGACGAGTGAAAAGACGTACACCTATTTCGGCTCCGGCGACGAGCCCGCGTTCGGACGCGGCATCCTGCCGTCGGTCGAGGGCTTCAGCTACGACGAGGCTTGCGAGACGCTGCGCACCGCCGGCTTTACCAAGATCCGCCGCAACGACGTCGCGACGGACGATCCGGCAAAGGCCGAGCTCGTGTTCCAGCAGATGCCCCCGTACAAGGCGCTGACCCGCTACGCGTACAGCACCGAGATCGTTCTGAGCGTTTATACGTACGAGGGGTAAAGCATGGTTCTTCAAGGCAGGATCCTGAAAAGCATCAGCGGCTTCTACGAGGTAGAGGCCGCAGACGAACTGTATACGTGCAAAGCAAGAGGCGTGTTCCGCAAGACGGGGACCACGCCTCTTGTCGGTGATCTGGTGCAGATCACGGCGGATTCCGCGGACGAAGGCACGGTGGACGAGGTGTTCGAGCGCCGCAACGCGCTGACGCGTCCGCCGGTAGCGAACCTCGACAATCTGTTTATCGTCGTGTCGGTGTGCGAGCCGGAGCCGAACGCGCTTGTGATCGACCGGCTGACCGCGATCGCCGAATCGAAAAAGATCGAGCCGATCCTCGTCGTGACCAAGTCCGATCTCGGCAGCGGCGCGCGTCTGCTGGACGTCTACCGCAAAGCGGGCTTCCGGACGTTCTGCGTCGGCGAGGACGATCATGCGGACGTTCCGCAGATACGGGAACTGCTGCGCGGACGCGTCAGCGCGTTCACGGGCAATACCGGCGTGGGCAAGTCTACGCTGCTCAACGCGGTCGACCCTTCGCTGTCGATTGCCACGGCGCAGATCAGCCGCAAGCTCGGCCGCGGGCGCCACACGACGCGCCACGTTGAGCTCTACCGCACCTGCGGCGGCTACGTTGCCGACACGCCCGGCTTTTCCGCGCTGGACATCGAAAACGGCGAATTCATCCACAAGGACGAGCTGCAATACTGCTTCCGCGAGTTCGCGCCGTATCTCGGCGCATGCCGGTTTACGTCGTGCGCGCATGTGCGCGACAAGGGCTGCCGCGTGCTCGAGGCGGTCGAGGCGGGCGAGATCGCGCCGTCACGCCATGCGAGCTACGCTGCGCTCTATGAGGAAGCGAAGCAGATCAAGGACTGGCAGATCAAATAAATCCGCACCAACGCCGAACGCAGTGTATATACTGACATTGACAAACTGTCCGGGAGGCGATGGTGTGTGCAGATATGCGCTGCGCGGATGGGGACCGGTTCTGATCGCGTTCGGGCTGGGACTCATCACGGCGAAGCTGGTGCCGTACGCGGTATTTCTGATGATCGCTGCTGCCTCAATGATTTTGACCGGCGTGCTTTTGTGCCGGTGCTGAAGAAAGAGGTGCTTTGATGAAAGTCGTCGTCGTCAGAAGTCCAAGAGCGCTGCGGGGCATCCTGCGGTGGATTTTCGGGATCAAAAAAGAAGACGTGGAATAGGAGAGAACACCGCATCCGCGTGATGCGGTTTTTTATTGATGGAACGGTATTTTTCACTCGACGATTACAACAAGCAGATCTTCGGCCGCAAGCTCTACAAGCTGTCGCTGCCGGGCGGGACGACCTGCCCGAACCGTGACGGCACGAAGGGCGTCGGCGGCTGTATCTTCTGCAGTGCGGGCGGGTCCGGGGAGTTCACGCCGGACGCGTCGCTGCCGGTCGAAATGCAGCTGGAGCTGGCGAAGGCGCGCGTCGCAAACAAAATCAAAGAAGACCCGGACACAGCGCAGTTCATCGCGTATTTCCAGAGCTTCACCGCGACGTACGCGCCGCCGGACACGATGCACGCGCGGTTCTTCGCGGCGGCGCGCTGGCCGCAGACGGCGGTCGTGGATATTGCGACGCGGCCGGACTGCCTGCCGCCGCAGACGCTCGGACTGCTCGAGGCGCTGCGTCGGGAAAAGCCGGTCTGGGTCGAACTCGGTCTGCAGTCGGCGAGCGACGATACGGCGAAACGGATCAACCGCGGATATGACACGGCGGTCTGGTACGACGCGGTGCGCGCGCTGCACGAGCGCGGGATCTGCGTCGTGACACACGTCATCCTGGGGTTGCCGGGCGAAACGCGCGACGACGTGCTGCGCACGGTCGAAGCGGTCAACGAATCCGGTTCGGACGGCGTGAAGTTCCAGCTGCTGCACGTGCTGCGCGGCACGGCGCTGGAGAACGTGGCGTATACGCCCCTTGCGATGGACGCGTATATCGATCTGCTGCTCGACTGCGTCGCACATCTCGACCGGCGCGTCGTCGTGCACCGCCTGACGGGCGACGGCGACAAGCGGCTGCTGAAAGCACCCCTGTGGAGTGCGGACAAAAAACGCGTGCTCAACGCGATCCGCCGCGAGATGCGCCTGCGCGATATCCGGCAGGGGATGCTGTGCGAAAAACCTTGACAAACCAGCGCGCTTGCTTTATTATAAGAACAAATAAGTCGGCTTAGTCCGATGAAAAGAGAGGAAAAGTAAAATGGCGAAAGATAAGAAAAAGGGTCTGGTCGGAGAATTCAAAGAGTTCATCATGCGCGGCAACGTGATCGATCTGGCAGTCGGCGTGATCATCGGCGGTGCGTTCGGCGCGGTCGTCAGCTCCCTGGTGGACGACGTCATCATGCCCGTCATCAGCCTGTTCACGAAGGGTATGGATTTTTCGAAGCTGGCTATTCAGATCAACGCGGAAACGACGCTCAATTACGGCAACTTCATCTCGGCGATCATCAACTTCCTGATTATGGCTCTGGTGATCTTCCTGATGGTCAAGGCGATCAACAAGGCGCAGTCCATCGGCAAGAAGGAAGAGCCCGCGGTTGAAGAAGCGCCCACGACGAAGGTCTGCCCGTTCTGCAAGAGCGAGATCGCGATCGACGCGACGCGCTGCCCGCACTGCACGTCTGAGATCACCGAATAAGCATGAAGATCGGTGTGATCGGGACCGGAAATCTGGCGACGGCTGTCCTCGGCGGCAGCACGGCAAGCGGCAGATTCTCCGGCGAAACGTTTTTGGTATACGATCTGTTCAAGGAAAAGGTCGACGAGACCTGCGAAAAGTTCGGTACGTCTGCCGCCGAAAGCGCGCGGCGGATCGCCGAAACGTGCGACGTCGTGATCCTTGCGGTAAAGCCAAAGGACTTCGCGTCCCTGCTCGCGTCTCTTGCGCCGTCCCTGCAGTCGTGTGATCCGCTGATCCTGTCCGTTGCGGCGGGACTGTCGATCGGTTATCTTGCGTCCTGCCTGCCGTTCGAGGCAAAGCTCGCGCGCATGATGACCAACATCAACGCGTCGGTCGGCGGCGCGATGACGGCGTATTGCTTCGGCGATCGCGTCACGGATGCGGAAAAAGCGTTCGTGGCGGAGTTCTGCGGATCGTTCGGCGACGCGACCGAGCTGGACGAATCGCTGTTCGCGCAGTTCGGCGTGCTGGCGGGATGCGTGCCCGCGTTCGCCTACAAGTTCGTGGACGAGATCGCGCGCGCAGGCGTGGCGATCGGCGTGCGCAAGGATCTGGCACTGCGCATCGCGGCGCAGACCGTCCTCGGCAGCGCGCAGCGTGCGGCGCTCGGCGACGCGCATCCGTACGAGCTGATCGACCGGGTCTGCACGCCCGGCGGGACGACGATCGACGGCATGCTCGCGCTCGACGCGTGCGGCTTTTCGGACGCGGTGCACAAGGCGGTCGTCAGTTCCTATGAAAAGGACCGCAGGCTCGCGAAGGCCAAGGAAGAAGAATCCAAGAAATAATACTGAGGAGTGTGCAATATGCTGTATTGTACGGTTTGCTCCTCTCTGGAGAAGATATTTCCCGATGAAGCTCCCGAAAACAGGGGCTTCTCGGGTTTTTCTCTTTTGCAGGGGGAGTACGGCGCGTTTCAGATCGCGTTTTACAGCGACGCGCAGCAGACGCTGCCGGTGGAGATCGAAAGCGACCTGAACGTCCGCTGCTGTCTGGTCGACTGCGTTTCGGCGGTCAAGATCTGCGACAATGGCGACGAGGACTACGTGCGCAAGTCGCCCGGTTTGTATCCGGACGTTCTGCGCCCCTGCACGTGTGTGACCGCGGACAGGACCGTCCGTGCGCTCTGGCTTGAGATCGGGGCGGGGGACTATGCGGCCGGAACGCACGCGGTCACGGTGCGTCTGGGCGAGACGGCATGCACGGTCGACGTGCGCGTGATCGGCGCGAAGCTGCCGCCGCAGAAGCTCCTGTGCACGCACTGGCTGCACACGGACTGCATCGCCACGTGGTACGACGTGCCGGTGTTCAGCGAGGACTACTGGCGTCTGACGGAAAACTACGTGCGTGCCGCTGCCGAACACGGGGTCGATTTTCTGCTCACGCCCCTGTTCACGCCGCCGCTCGATACGCGGGTAGGCGGGGAACGCCCGACTGTCCAGCTCGTGGACGTGACGAAAAACGGCGACGCGTATACGTTCGGCTTTGACAAACTGCGCCGCTGGTTCGACATGGGCGAGCGCTGCGGGATGCGCGCGTACGAGATGTCGCACCTGTTCACCCAGTGGGGCGCGATGCATGCGCCGAAGATCATGGCGACGGTCGACGGCGAGTATAAGCAGCTTTTCGGCTGGAAGACGTGGGCGGCAAGCCGAAAATACGAAACCTTCCTGCGCGCGTTCGCAAAGGCGCTGCGCGCGTTTTTGCGGCAGACCGGGATGCTTGACCGCTGCTGGTTCCACGTGTCGGACGAGCCGTCGATGGATCGCATCCGCAACTACGCAAAACGCAGCAAGCTCGTGCGCGAGCTGTTTCCGGATTCGCCGGTCATGGACGCGCTGTCGGACTACGCGTTTTATCAGCGGGGACTGCTGCCGCAGCCGATCCCGTGTGTCAACCATGCGGAGGATTTCGCAGGACGCGTGCCGCAGCTGTGGACGTACTACTGCGGCGGACCGCAGGGCGGACATTATCCGAACCGTCTGCTCGGCATGCCGTCCTACCGCAGCCGCGTGCTGGGCTTTTTGATGTATCGCTACGACGTGCGCGGATTCCTGCAGTGGGGACTGAACTTCTGGTACAGTCCGCTCTCCGACCATCCGGTCGACCCGTTCAACCAGACGGAGCCGGATTTCACGTTCCCGGCAGGCGACGCCTGCGTGCTCTATCCGGGCGACGACGGCGAACCGCTCGTGTCGCTGCGCTTCAAGGTGTTCCGCGACGCCTTGCAGGATCAGCGCGCGCTGGAGCTTCTGGAAACGAAACTCGGCAGAGAAAAGACGCTCGTGCTGCTCGAACGTGACGGCGCGCTGGCATTCAACGAATACCCGCGTTCGGCGCAGTGGATTCTTGAAACGCGCGAGAGGATCAACCGCGCCATCGGGGAGGCGTTCGCATGATCTGCGTCATCGTCGCATCCATGCCGGAAAAGGACCTGTTTATCCCCGACGGCAGCTACGTGATCGCGGCGGACAAAGGTGTTCTGCAGCTGCGCGCAAAGGGCGTGGAGCCGGATCTCGTCGTGGGCGATTTCGATTCTCTTGGCTACGTGCCTGAGGCGCGGGAGCTGGTGCGCCACCCCGTCGAGAAGGACGACACCGACATGATGCTTGCAGTGCGCGAAGGACTGCGGCGCGGGTTCCGGAAGTTTCTTCTGTACGGCGGACTCGGCGGGAGGCTCGACCACACGCTTGCCAACGTCCAGACGCTCGGCTTTCTGCGGGAACACGGTGCTTGCGGGCTTCTTTACGGGGAGGGTACGGCGCTCACGCTGCTCGACGGCGGCACGATCCGTTTCCCGGCTGCGGCACAGGGGACGGTGTCCGTGTTCTGCTTCGGCGACAGGGCCGAGGGCGTGACGGAAACGGGTCTCTATTATCCGCTTGAGAACGCGAGCTTGACAAACACCTTCCCGCTCGGCGTCAGCAACGCGTTCTGCGAAAAGGACAGCAGCATTTCAGTGAAAAAAGGAAAGCTGCTCCTGCTGTGGCAGTCCACAGCAAAAGCAGCTTGCGAAATCGTATTTTAAGACAGAAGATCAGCCGCCTTGTGCGGCTTCTTCTTTTTTGTGCAGGTACTTCTGGCTGACGGCGTTGATGACCAGCGACGCGCCGAAACCGGCGAGCGCGAGCGCGACGTCCCAGATGACGTCCGTGACCGACGCGAATCGGATCGGGATGATGGGCAGCACCATCGCGAGCACCGCGCCGAGGATGGCGTGATAGGTGACGGTGTGGTGCTTCTTGAACAGCGCGTTGATGCCGCGCGAGAGCGTCAGCACGACCGCGGCCGCACCGAGCCCGATCGGGATCACGACGTGCAGATCCAGCTTTGAGATGCCCTCCAGCATGGGCGTGAACAGCCCCAGAAAGATCATGGCGGAGGACGAGCTGGTGCCGGGCACGATGACGTTCAGACCCCAAACCGCGCCGCAGAAGAACCACCAGCCGACGTTGGGCGTGATATGCATTCCCGTGCCGTATTTGAGATACAGGAACACGGCCGCCAGCACGGGAAAACTGACGCCGAGCGTGATCCATGCCTTTTTGCCGCGTCCCTGCTCTCCGGCATCGCGCCAAAGCTGCGGGATCATGCCGAGGATCAGACCGATGAATGCGCAGACCGCCTGGTCCTCGTGCGCGACCATGATCTGCTTGACGAGTCCGGCAAAGCCGATGAACCCGACGCCGATGCCGAGACCGACCGGGAACAGCAGCATGAAGTTCTCTTTCAGTTTTTTGAAGGGATGCGCAAGCGTCTCCATCAGCGGACGGTATACGCCGAAGATCACGCACATCGCGCCGCCGCTGACGCCGGGCAGAATACCGCCGACGCCGATGATGCACCCCTGGACGAGCCGCAGCAGAAACTGCAGCACACCGTTTGATTTTTTCTCCTGCATAGAAAAACTCGCTTTTCCAGAATATGTATTATTGTATCATGGAATCCGAACCCTGTCAACAAAAAAGGCCGCCGCATCTGCGGCAGCCCTTTCTTTTCGTTCAGTTGTTTCGGAAGCGTTCCAGGAACTCGCGCGTGCGTTCGTGCTGCGGCGCTTCAAAAATCTGCTGCGGCGTGCCTTCCTCGCAGATGACGCCGTCCGACATGAATACGACGTGGCTCGATACGTCGCGCGCAAACGCCATTTCGTGCGTGACGACGAGCATCGTCAGGCCTTCTCGGGCGAGCGTGCGCATGACTTCGAGCACTTCGCCGACCATCTGCGGGTCGAGCGCGGACGTCGGCTCGTCGAACAGCAGCACCTCCGGCTCCATTGCCAGCGCACGGGCGATCGCCACACGCTGCTTCTGACCGCCGGAGATCTGGCGGGGCTTGGCGTTGATGAAGGGCGCCATGCCGACCTTTTCCAGATAGAACATCGCGGTCTTTTTGGCCTCTTCTTTTTTAACGCCCAGAACCTTCGTCAGTCCGATCATGCAGTTGTCCAGGACCGTCATGTTGTTGAACAGATTGAAGCTCTGGAACACCATGCCGACCTTGGCGCGGTATTTGGAGGGATTGAAGCCCTTTTCCATAATGGACTTGCCGTGGTGCAGGATCTCGCCGCACGTCGGCGTCTCCAGCAGGTTAATGCACCGCAGGAGCGTGGACTTGCCCGAGCCGGACGCGCCGATGATGCACGTCACGTCGCCCGTGTCCACGGTGAAATCAATGTCGCGCAGGACGACGTTTTTGCCGAACGTCTTGCCCAGATGCTTAACCTCAAGAACGTGATCTGCCATTTTTTCTGCCGCTCCTTCCTTAAAGATCGCCGCGGGTGGAGAAGAATCTGTCCACCTTCGGGTCCTTTTCGGGACGCTCCGTAAAGCGCGTCATGCCGCTGGTATGCGCCAGCGTGTCGGACGTGGCGAGGTCGTAGCTGTCGGGACCGTCCATCTTCGATTCCAGCGCGCGCAGGATGCGCGAGCAAACGAACGTGAGGATGAAGTAGACGATCATCGCGATCGTGAACGACTCAAAGTACCAGTAGTATGCGCCGGCGACGCTCTTGGAGGAGTAGAACAGCTCCACGGTGCCGATGACCGTCAGCACGCAGGTGTCCTTGATGTTGATGATGAGGTTGTTGCCGATCTGCGGCATGATGTTGCGCAGCGCCTGCGGCAGCACGACGTGGACCATCGTCTGGAAGTGCGTCATGCCGATGGCCTTGGCGCCCTCGGTCTGGCCGGGGTCGATCGACAGGATGCCGCCGCGGACGGTCTCCGCCATATAGGCGCCGGTGTTGATGGAGACGATGAAGAACGCTGCCGTCCACATGTCCATGTTGATCCGGAACAGCATGGCCGCGCCGTAATAGATGAACATCGCCTGCACCATCATCGGGGTGCCGCGGAACACTTCAACGTAGACGTTCAGGATGATCCGCACGAAACCGAGCAGTCCCCATTTGACGGGGTTCTGCTGCCGATCGGTGGGGATCGTCTGCACGATGCCGACGAGGAAACCGATGATCAGACCGATGAAGGTCGAAACCACGGCGATCACCATTGTCACGCCCGCGCCGCGCAGGAACGTCATGCCGTAATTCTGAAGGATAAAGATGATTTTTGCGCCAAAGGTCTGAGGCATGAATGCCAGCTCCTTTTATGAGTGAAAATAAGGGTTTATTCGGCTTCGCTCAGCGGCTGCACCTTGATCGCGTCCTGCATCATGGCGGTGTAGTCCTCCACCGTCATCGTGGCAAGCACGCCGTTGATGGCGTCTTTCAGCTCGGTGTTGCCCTTCTGCATGGAGATGCCGATGTTGATCTCTTCCTCGGAGACCTCAAAGTCGCCGTCGGTGCCGGAGAAGTTGAGCAGCTTCAGGCTCGGATCTGCGGCGCAGGCGGCCAGAGCGGTCGGCTCATCCGTGACCATCAGATCGACCTTGCCCGACGTTACGGCCACGATCGCGTTGCCGGCGGTTTCCTGCGCGGGCAGCTTGTTCGCGTTCGGGATCTGATCCAGGCAGTCGTACCAGACGGTATTGATCTGCGAGGTGCAGGTCGCGCCGTCGAGATCGGCGACGGATGCGGCGTTCGCGTATTTGCCGTCCGCCTTGGTCAGCGTCACGATGGAAGCGTAGTAGTACGGCTCGGAGAAGTCCACGCTCTCCAGACGCTCGGACGTGATGGACTGGCCGGCGATGACGCAGTCCACGGTGCCGGCGATGACGGCGGGAACGAGGGAATCCCAATCCTGCTTATAGATCTCGAGATCCATATCGAGTGCTTCGGCGATCTTTTTCGCCATCATGACGTCGTAGCCGTAAGCGTAGGCGTTGCTGTCCTTGATCGGCACGGCGCCGTTGGCGTCGGTGTTCTGCGTCCAGTTATAGGGGGCGTAGGCGCATTCCATCGCCACGCGCAGCACTTTGCGGTCGGTGTCGGCGGGCTTCTTGCCGCAGCCTGCAAACAGGCAGCCGACGAGCATCACGAGTGCGAGAATGAATGCAATCTTTCTTTTCATGAGTTTTCCAATCCTTTCTTTTCTTTTTGCGGGACATAGACCGTCCCGCATAAAATTACACATTATATTATCATACTGTATATAATGAAGTCAATCTTTTTCTGAAGCGTTTCGACGGCAAATCAGAAAAATTTCAAAAAAGACTTGCTTTTTCAAAAAAAGTATGGTATGATAACGACGCTTCTTTGAGGCGCAACAGATGGCCCGGTAGTTCAGTTGGTTAGAACGCTAGCCTGTCACGCTAGAGGTCGACGGTTCGAGCCCGTTCCGGGTCGCCAGATTTGCTGCTATAGCTCAGAAGGTAGAGCGCATCCTTGGTAAGGATGAGGTCACCAGTTCGACTCTGGTTAGCAGCTCCAAGATGCTTTCGGTTTCACAGCTAAAAGCATCTTTTTTAAAACAAGGAATGGGCCATTAGCTCAATTGGTTAGAGCAACCGGCTCATAACCGGTCGGTCCGGGGTTCGAGTCCCTGATGGCCCACCATATAGGGGTATAGCTCAGCTGGTAGAGCATCGGTCTCCAAAACCGAGTGTCCCGAGTTCGATCCTTGGTGCCCCTGCCAAAGCGAAGATCCTGTCACGCAAGTGGCAGGATCTTCGCTTTATATTCTTCTGTTCTTCAGTTTTCAGCATTCAGTCCCGTTCTCTCTGTCGTATGCCTCCCGCACGGCAACGGCGAGCTGATCGGCGCAGGATGTCGATTTGTGCCCGCACGTATTGCCGCGCAGCTTCGATTCGATCTCCTCGACGGTCATGCCGTCCACCAGCTTGGAGATGGCTTTGAGATTGCCGTTGCAGCCGCCGGTGAAGCGGATATCGGTGACGACGTTGCCGTCGAGGCAGAAACGGATCTCGACGGGGCAGACGTTCTTCGGTCTGTAGGCATACGTTTTCATCTGCGCACGCCTCCTTTGATCGCTCCGGCGAGCCAGCAGACCGCGAACGCGGCGATCTCGATGGCGACGATCGTGGAGCCGACGGGCGTGTCCGCGAGCACGGACACGAGGATGCCGAGCGCTGCGGTCAGCACGGAATAGACGGCGGCGCAGATCGTGACCGACCGGAAGCTCTTGAACAGCCGCATGGCGGACAGGGCAGGGAAGATCACGAGCGCAGAGATCAGCAGCGAGCCGACGAGATTCATGGCCAGCACGATGATGACGGCGATGATGACGGCAAGCAGCAGATTGTAGACGGATGCTTTTGTGCCGGTCGCGCGCGCAAACGCTTCGTCGAAGGTCACGGCGAAGATTTTGTTATAGAACAGGACGAATACGATCAGTACGAGGATCGACAGCACGACGCACAGCCACACCTCGGACTTGCGCAGCGTGAGGATGGACGTGGAGCCGAACAGGGTGGAGCAGACGTCGCCGGAGAGGTTGCTGCTCTTGGAAAAGCGGTTCATCAGCAGGTAGCCGATGGCGAGCGCGCCGACGGAAATCATCGCTACGGCAGCGTCGCCCTTGATTTTGGCGTTCTGTCCAGACCGCAGCAGCAGGATCGCGCTGAGAATCGTGATGGCAAGCATCAGCGGCATGTCGTTCGTCATGTTGAAAATCGCGGCGATCGCCATAGCGCCGAACGCGACGTGCGACAGACCGTCGCCGATGAAGGAAAACCGCTTGAGGACGAGCGTGATGCCCAGAAGAGAGGAACACAGCGCGATCAGCACGCCGACGATCAGCGCGTACCGCACGAAGGGGTACTGCATGTACAGGGACAGCTTTTCAAACATTTCCGTCATGCCGTTTCACCCTCCTTCCGGAAGGTATAGGCGGCGTCGCTTTTCAGATAGTCCTCTTTGCTGCCGAAGAAAACGGTGCTGCCGATGTGCAGGATGCGCGAAGCGTAGCGCATGGCAGCGTCGAGATCGTGCGAGATCATGATGATGGTGATGCCGTCGCGCTTGTTGAGCGTGTCGATCAGGTCGTACATTTCGGCGGTGACTCTGGGATCAAGACCGGAAACCGGTTCGTCCAGCAGCAGGATCTTCTGCGTCGCGCACAGTGCCCGCGCAAGCAGAACGCGCTGCTGCTGACCGCCGGACAGCTCCCGATAGCAGCGGCGGGTCAGTGCGTCGAGCCCCATTTTGCGGATGTTTTCGCTCGCAAGGGCTTTGTCCGCTTTGTTGTAAAACGGGCGAAGACCCTGCCGTCCCTGGCAGCCGGAGAGCACGATCTCCCACACCGATGCAGGAAAATCGCGCTGGACGACCGTCTGCTGCGGAAGATAGCCGATCTCGCTGCGGCGCAGACCGTCGCCGGTCGTCACCTTGCCGTGCATGGGGCTCTGCAGACCGAGGATCGTTTTCATGAGCGTCGACTTTCCGGAGCCGTTTTCGCCCACGATGCAGAGATAGTCTCCGGCGTCAACCTCAAAGTTGAGACCGGACAGGATCACGTGCCCGTCGTAGCCGAGCGTCAGATCCTGACAAATCAGTTGTGCCATGGTTTAGGTTCTCCTATATTTTTCTGCTTTCTTTTCGTTTGCGCATGCGCCGCAGACGCCGTAGAGCACCGTGCTTTCGCGGTCGAGCTGAAAGTCCGCGCTCATGGCGACCTGCTCGGCGAGCGAGTTCGTCGCGGGGACGTCCATGTGGAATGTCTTGCCGCACTGGCTGCAGGACAGATGCAGGTGCTGCTTGCACGCGTCCGCCTGCGTGAAGCGGTAAAAGACTTCGTTGCTGCCACCTTTTGGCGCGCGGCGGATCATGCCCTGCGTTTCGAGCGCGGCAAGATTGCGGTATACGGCGCTCAGGCTGACGCCTTCCGGCTCCAGTGCGTCGGCGATCTGACGCGCGGAGAAGCGCTCGTCGGGGTGCGCCTGCAGAAATTGAAGCAGCGCCTTGCGCTGGCGTGTGGCATATTGCGGCATGAAACTCATCTTCCTTAATTTGCGAATCATTTGCAAATCAGTATAGCACCCTGAACCGGCTTTGTCAATACCATGCCGGCACAGAAAGAAAGGACGGCTCTCTGCCGTCCTTTTCCAGCGTATTCTGTTTTTAAAGCTCGTCCGTGTCGCCCTCCGGCGGATGATCCTCAAAGCTGCGCACGTGTTCCAGAAATCCGGCCTTGTCCCACGTCTTGCGCAGCGACATCACGAGGAACATCTCGTCGCGGTCCAGATAACGCATCTGCGCCAGCTCGGTCAGCGGACGATCTTTCGGCTCCTCGGACCTGACGGTGGTGCCGATGGGACGGTAGCGGCAGTAAAGCAGATCGTCGATCGAAAGATCGTACAGCTTTGCCAGCGTTTTCAGACCGCGGATGTTCGGTTCGGTCTTGCCCGTTTCATAGTAGGAATACGTCGAACGATCCAGACCGAGCACGTCGGCGACGTTTTGCTGTGTGTACCCGACCACGTCGCGCACGCGCCTGAGGAATTCATGAAAAGCGATCATAGCCGAACCTCCGCGATAAATTGATTATATTTCTATTATAATTATAAAACCTCAAATAGTCAAGAGAAAAAGCCGGAAAAAGATTGAAAAAGAGCGGATCATGGCGTATAATACATAGGTTAGGGGAGGGATTGGAATGTTTGAACGAACGAAATACTTTATCATTGATATGGACGGGACGCTTTACCTGGGCGATACGCTGATCCCGGGCGCGGACGAGTGCCTGCGGCGTATCGAAGAGAGCGGGCGAGATTATTTCTTCTTTAGCAACAATTCTTCCAACAGCATCGATCTGTGCTGTGCGCGTCTTGCAAACGTAGGCGTCCCCGTGCCGCGGGAAAAGGTGATGCTGTCGTCGTACGTGGCGGCGCTGACGGTTAAACGCGACTATCCGGGCAAACGTGTGTACCTGCTGGGCAACGGTAATCTGTACGACGTTTTCCGCGAGATGGACGTGCCGCTGGCGCAGGAGGACGCGGACATCGTGATGCTGGGCTTTGACAAGGATCTGACGTATGAACGCATCCGCAAAGCGTGCCGCATGATCGCGAACGGCGCGGTATTCATGGCGACGCACCCCGACGTGAACTGCCCGACGCCGGACGGATACATTCCGGATACCGGCGCGATGATCGAAATGTTTGCCGCGTCAACGGGAAAATACCCGCAGGTACTTGGAAAACCCATGAAGGCGACGGTGGATTATCTGACGCAAACGCTCTCTTGTTCGCGCGACGAGCTGGCGTTTGTGGGCGACCGGCTGGAGACGGACATCCGCGTCGGCACGGACCACGGCGTTCCGGCCGTTCTGGTGCTCACCGGCGTAACGGATGAAGAGACGGTGCGGCAGTCTTCGATCCGACCTGACCTGATTCTGCCGAGCCTGCGGGATTTGGCGGATTATCTGTAAGATTTTTACGATTTGCACAAATAAAAATGGCGGATCAGCTGTATTTCTGTCGTTCTCCTTTAAAAAATAGAGTTGACAAACAGACGAACAAACGCTATAATAATGACGAGTAGATTTATACGTCTGAGAATCGAAAGGAGGAGCAGTACAGTGCGCACAAGGATTATTGCCGTTTTACTGACCGTTGCGGTGGTTTTCTGTACGCTTGTGTTCTCCGCCGCCGCCGAGGATGAGACGTGTGAGATCTACGTCTCGATCAACGGCAGCGGCACCGTGACGGTGAACGACGTTGAACGCGACGAGAGCTTTTCCAGTTCTTTCTCCGTCGGCGATTCAGTGACGCTGACCGCGACAGCAGACGACGGCTACGAATTTCTTTATTGGACAAACATCGAAAACAGCACGTTCGGCAGGATCGTGTCCTGGGAACCTGAGCTCACCTTTGATGCCGTGACCTATGCGCGGTATGAGGCGGTGTTCGACAAGCTGGAGGACGTTTCGTCCGCGAGCGAGAAGCACACCATCGTCTATCTCGGCCTGGGCGAGAAGGTTCTCTCCTTCCAGCAGAATGTTGCGATGGAGTACACCGGATTCTACAATTCCGTTCCGACGAGCGGCATGAAAGTCAGCGGCAGAACTTGGAACGGATGGGATCAGACGGTGGATCAGGTCGCCGCGACCGACGGGCGCGTTTACGTCCGCCCGCTCTACAGCACAGACGCGACGTTCACCATCACGTGGACTGTCGACGGCGTCACGACCACGCGCACGGAAAAGTATCTCGACGAGACGAGAGTGACCGCGCCTTCCACGCTGGACGGGGAGAGCTTCTCCTACTGGATCGCCCGTGCAAGGGACGTCAACTCCGTGGACGAGATCGCCAGTTTTTACGCAAACTATAATTTTATCGTGACCGGCGACGTCACGCTTGAGGCGATTTACGGCGAGCCGTATCCGCAGGGCAATCCGGGAGTCGCGATTCGCGTTGCAGGCGATTTCGCGAGCAAAGAAGAAAAGACGCTCACGATCATCCAGGAGCACAGCGTGGTTTCGGGCTTCACGGTCACGGAGAACGGCCTGCTCCTGACGAAGAACGATCAGATCGGCAGCTTCAGCGATCGGTTCGTGATCGACCCGAACAATTCGGAGATCACCAAGGGCAAGTCAAAGGTCAATACGCTTTACGGCAACTACCGTGCCAATATCGACAACTGGACGCCCGTCGACATGGGCAGTTACACGTATTATCCCCGCATTTACGCCCGCGCCTATGTGATCGTGCGGGATGCGAACGGCAACATCGCCACTTACTACAGCGATCCCTACTGTGTCGAGTACAACTACGACACCGGTTCGAGCGGCGGCGACAACAACGACGATCCGTTCGGATGATCTGATTTGCTTATATTTGACAAAATATTTACGTAGTATTTTGTCAGACATAAAATCTGACGAAAGGAGAAAAAAGGCCATGCGCAAGTATCTCAAGCCGGCTCTGGAGATCGAAGCGTTCGATGTGGAAGATGTCATCACCGCGTCTGCGGGGGGTATTGAAATTACCCCCAGCAACCCCGATAGTGAGGAACTCGGTACTGCATCTGCTCCCATCGAAATGATCGAGCTCAACTAATTCCGCGCAAAGCAGGCGGGGCGTTTGCCCCGCCTGTGATTCCCAAAAACCGTAAAAGAGGATGATTCTGCCGCGTCCGATCCTCTTTTATCCAATATATTCCGAGCCGAACAAATAGCTCCCTATTTGTCCGGCTGTTTTT
>CADAGA010000011.1 GCA_902787275.1 Oscillospiraceae bacterium
CCACATTATGGAACGTATCTCCTTTTAATCCGCAACCGATGCGGGCGTCACGACGCGGGAGAGGAAAAATTCACGGCGCTGCGGCGTGTTGAGCACGGTCACGGGCTTTTGCTGATTCAGCACCCGGCCGCTTTGCAGCAGGCTCTCCCGGTACGCCGCGTAGCTGCCCGGTTCGAGGAACAGCACCTGCGGCGCGCCGATCATCGTCATGCGGCGGATCGCGTACTTGTCGTTGTATTCCCGGAAATATCCGTCCAGCAGCCCGATCATCTTCTGCCGCGTCGGCTCGTCGATCGGATCGACCGGCTCGCAGACCATGCAGTAACGCGGCGGCTGCGTGGAAAAATCGTCGCAGAAGCTGTAGCCCTCCAGCGTGACGCCCAGTGTCTGCACGGTGTTTTTGACCGCCTCGTCCACCATGTCGGTCGTCATTTTCTCGTTGGCTATGTTCATGCCGAGATTGCGCCGGTACAGAAATTCGATCTGCGGCGTGTTCTGGTACATCCGCGTGACCTGCACCACGTCGAACATCCGGTAGCGGTACAGTCCGGAGAAATTGGTGATGACCACCTCGTATTTTTTGCCGACCTCCAGCTCATGCAGAAGAAGCGTTTTCGGATCGTCCTCCTCCGCGTCCGGATCGTCGTCGTTTACGGGAATGAATTCAAAAAAGACACAGTGCGGCAGCAGCACGTAATCGCACGCGTCCAGCTCCGTCGCCATGGCGAAGAAGCCCTCCGCAGCGCCGTAGCCCATGTTGTGCAGCGGAACGTCGGGACCGATGTAGCGGCGCAGCTTTTCGACGTAGACCTTCAGCGTCGAGCTGACCATGCCGTACGCCCACGTCAGGCGCGGCCAGATGCGCGGTGCGACCGGATCGTCGAAGCCCTTGCGGAATTCCCGACGCAGCTCCTCGGCGCGCGCGGGATCGGGCTTGAGCTTCCTGCTGTACTGCATGCGAAGCTCCGGCGTGATGCGCACCGACGGATCGATCACGCCCTTTTCGATGTCGTCGCAGAGCAGTTCCCAGTTGTGCTCCAGATAGTCGAACATCGTCGTCAGCACCGTGATGACGAGCGAGCCGAGATAGCTCACGTCCCGCTTTTCAAGCGCGAAACGCAGCTGCAGATACGGCATATCCAGCAGCTCCTCGTGCTCGGGATACATCAGCGACAGCGGCGACGTCGAGAACGTCGGGATGATCGGTTTCAGATAATCGAGCGGCACCTGTCCGGCGTCGTTGATCTTTTTGCCGTCCGGCGCGGTGTGGCCGGTCAGCGACATCGTCAGCAGGCCGACCTGCTTCGGCAGGCGCACGCCCTTTTTGCGGCGCAGATCGTGCGCGGCCGTGGCGACGGAGCAGGAAAAGCCGATGCACTGCATCTTCCACAGGTCGTTCACGCTCTTGGGCACCATTTTGGGCTTGCCGACCGAACCGGAGGACGTGCAGTAGCGCACGTTGATCCCCGAAAACAGCAGATTCCGCTCGCCCTGCATCATGCGCTCGACGTATGGCGCATAGTCCGCATACGCGCTCAGCGGCACCGTCCGGCGGTAATCGTCGACGGTGCGGATCTCTTTGAAATTGTATTTTTTTCCGTATTCGCTCGTGCGGCTGCGGCGCAGGATCCTGCGAAGCAGCGCGCGCTGCGCCGCCGCGGGGTCCTTGGTAAAGTGATCGACTTCCCAAAGCGACACGTCGCCCAGCACGATACCCAGATCGGAAAATGGCATAGGGGTCACATCCTGATATGCTGTGGAATAAAAATCAATAGCTGATCGTGTAGTCGATCACGCCGTTGGCATTCTGCAGATGCACGCTCCACGCGAGCACCTTGCAGTCGAGCGAGACCATCGTGGCATTCACGCGGTACGTCCATTTGCACGCACCCTCGACGAATTTGCCGGTGCGGTTGTCCACTTTGACGGTGATCGTCGGGTTTTGATACTCGATCTTCACTTCGCCGTTTTCAAAGTCCGCCGAGACGCCGGGCATCTCGTTGACCGCCTGATCCACGCCGTCCAGCACCGTCATGCTGCGCCCGACGGGGCCCTCGAACGCTTTGCCGTTCGCGCCGTCCGTCTGGGGCACGACCTCGACGCGGATGGTGGTGTATCTGCCGTCGCTGACCGCCGAAGCGCTCTTCCAGTCCGCCTCGCGGATCGCGGCGTATTTTCCGGGCAGCGGGTCGCCCGTCACGGTATTCTTGGCGACAGCCTTCTGGGCGATCGGCTCGAACACGTTGACGTACTTGGCGACCTTCCCCTCTCCGCCGTCGAGCGAGAGCAGATTGAGCGTTTTGGTGTACTGTTTGGCGTCGTTCTTCGCGGCGGCGAGCTTGTAAAACGCCAGCACTTCGGCGACGTCCGTACTGTTCAGCCCCGCTTCAAGCGTGATCTCAGCCGGCTCCGTGGATTCCTCTTCCGTCACGGAAACGTCCGTTTCCGCCTCGGATACGGGTTCGTCATTCGTCCGGGAAACGGGCACGGTCGTGTCCGCTTCGGTCGTCTGCGTCTGCAGAGCTGCCGTTTCTTCCGCGGGCGTCTGCGGTTCCGTTTTGCCGCAGGCGGCGCTGAGCATCAGCAGCGCGCAGACCAGCGCCATCATTCGTGCAGTTCTTTTCATGCGGCGCTCCTTTTACTTTCGATCTGTCTGCGAATCAGCGCAATGACCGCTTTCCAGAACCGCCGCAGTGCTTCAAAGAAGGTGTGGCGGTAGCGCGCGGTCGTGTCGCAGTTCTCTGCCGTCTGCGGCGCGATGCTTTCCGTCTCCCGGTCATAGACCATGTACTGCGGGTATTCTTCGCTGTCGAACACAGTCGCGTCGTTGTTCAGAATGTGGTCGAACAGCCGTTCCACACACTCCGGGAAGTTGTCGTGCTTCAGATCCTTGATGAACCACGTGCGGTCCGGCAGCATGCACGTCGACGCGTCGATCTGATGGTCGGGCGAAACGTAGCGCATGTCCGCCGTTTTCAGATACTTTTTGCTCAGCGTGCCGTTGATCGTCGACGTGACCGCGCCGAAGGACGCGTCCTTCACGGCGCAGATCTGGTCGGACAGCATATCCGACTGCCGCGTCACGGGGAACGTCTGAAAGCCGTATTTGACGATGTTGGCGATGCCGATCCCTTTGTCCTGATAATGCCGGAACAGCTCCGGCGTTTTGACCTGAACATTGTAATGATAGTTGTCGATGATGCGGATAAAGTTCGCGTATTTCTCCATATCCGCGCCGTAGAACACGGTCTGCTTCGCCTTTTCGTAATCGCAGTCGGCGACCATGCTCCAATAGCCGGGGAACGAGCCGTAGGTGTCGATCACGATCGGCGGCACGATGTTGAGGTAGATCTGCCGATAGACGTTGTTGACCGCCCAGCATGCGATGTCAAGACCGTACGTCTTGCGCAGCAGCGTCACGCCGGCCTGCAGCAGATCGCGCAGCACCTCGTCCGCAAACAGGTCGAGGTCGTACACGAACCGCTCGACTCCGCCGCTCTCGAGATACAGCTCGCCGCAGAACGCCTTGCTGCACTGGGTCGCGCCGTACAGGGCGCCGCAGTAAAGCAGATAGTCGTCCACGTACTGCCCGTCGTATTTTTCCATATAGGCCGCCGTGATGCACGCGCCGAGACAACGGCCGACAAGATTGACCTTCGTCTCGCCGGTCACCGCAAGGACGTCCTCAATATACGCATGCAGGATCTCCGCCGTCTTGTACGGGTCCATGCGGAAGTCATACATGAAATGATAGCGGTACGTCGGATATTTTCCGCCGACCTTGCTGCCGTCGAGCGTTTCGCGGCTCCATTCCCAGTCGACCACGCTGCCGTTGGGCGCCTCGCCGTTCTCGTCGAGCTTGATCTCTGCGAAGATCGGCACGATGATATCGCGCAGCACCACACAGAATTCATCCCATTTCTGGGTAAAGAACGCGCGCTTGAACACGTCCAGATTCTCCTTGGCGGTCGTCGCGATAAAGTCGTCCGGCAGATTGAATCCGTAGACCTGGCGCTTGGAGCCGTCCGGCTCGCGCACGACGAGACCGGAGCCCGAACCGAGGACGTAGATCGTCGGGATATCCGTGCCCGGAGCGTCCGCGGCAAAGGCGACCGTGCCGCTGCCGACGAGCAGCAGGACGCAAAGCAAAAATGTAATCAGTCTTTTCATACGTTCTGCTCCTTTTCTTCACGCCACTTGTCCACAGCAGACGAGGGCGTCACGGCGTGCGAAAGGAAGAAGTCGCACCGCTCCGGCGTATTGAGCACCGTCACGGGCTTGATCTGGTTGAGCACGACGCCCTTCGCGCGAAGCATTTCGCGATAGTCCGCATACGTATTCTCCTGCAAAAGCAGGATCTCGGGCCGGCCGAGCATACCCCAGCGGCGGTATTTGAAGTATTTCTCGTTGATCTCCTTGAGCGCCTCGTCCAGCACGTCGATCATCTGCTGACGCGTCTGTTCGTCGACGGGCGCTTTCGTCTCGACCAGCATGCAGTAGCGCACCGGCATAGACGAAAAATCGGGATAGAAGCTGTAGCCGACGAATTCCGTACCCGTCTCGCCTGCAGTTTTTGCGGCGGCGGCGTCCGTCATCTCGGTCGTCGTCTTTTCGTTGGCGATGTTCATGCCGAGATTGCGCCGGTACAGGAACTCGACCTGCGGCGTGTTCTGATACATGCGGGTGACCTGCACCACGTCGTCCATGCGGTAGCGGTACAGTCCAGAGGAATTGGTCACGACGACCTCGTACTTCTTGCCGACCTCCAGCTCGTTCAAAAGCAGCGTACGCGGGTTTTCCTCCTCCGCGTCCGGATCGTCGTCGTTGACGGGAATGAATTCAAAGAAGATGCAGTGCGGCAGCAAGACGTAATCGCTCACGTCCAGCTCCGTCGGCATGGCGAAATATCCCTCCGCGGCGGCATAACCCATGTTGTGCAGCGGGACGTCGGGGCCGATATAGCGGCGCAGCTTTTCAACGTAAACCTTCAGCGTGGAGCTGACCATGCCGTACGCCCACGTCAGGCGCGGCCAGATGCGCGGGCCGATCGGGTCGTCAAAGCCCTTCTCGAACTCGCGGCGCAGCTCGGCGGCACGCGCGGGATTGGGCTTGAACTTCTTGCTGTACTGCATGCGAAGCTCCGGCGTGATGCGCACCGACGGGTCGAGCGTGCCCTTTTCAATGTCGTCGCAGAGCATCTGCCAATGATCCTCGAGGTACTCAAACATCGTTGTCAGCAGCGTGATGACCATCGAGCCGAGGTAACTGACCTCGCGGTTCTCGAGCGCGAAGCGCAGCTGCAGGTAGGACGTGTCGAGCAGCTCCTCGTGCTCGGGATACATCAGCGATACGGGCGTCGTAGAGAAAAACGGGATGATCGAGCGCAGATTGTCCAGCGGGACCTGCCCTGCGCCGTTGCATTTCTTGCCGTCCTCGGCGGGATGTCCCGTCAGGATGATCGCCAGCGGTCCCATCTGCGGCGGCAGACGCTTCCCCTGCTTTTTGAGATAATGCGCCGCAGTCGCGACGGAACAGGAGAAGCCGATGCACTGCATTTTCCACAGATCGTTCAAGCCCTTCGGCAGCACCTTCGGCTTGCCGACCGAGCCGGAGGACGTGCAGTAACGCAGGTTGGGGCCGGTATACATCAGGTTCCGCTCGCCGCGCATCATGCGCTCAACGTAAGGTGCGTAGTCATCGTAACGCGTCAGCGGGACGTTCGCGCGGTAGTCATCGACGGTGCGGATGGCTTTGAAGTCATATTTTTTGCCGTATTCGCTCGTGCTGCTGCGGCGCAGGATCTTTTTAAGCAGCGCATTCTGCGCTTTCATGGGGTCCTTTGTGTAGTGGTCGATCTCCCAAAGCGAGACGTCGCCTAAAAGGATACCGAGATCGGAGAAAGGCATGATTGTCACATCCGTTTCATTTGCAGATTACGCCATTTTAACATGGTCTTGTGGATTATACCATGAGAAAAAAGAAAAGTCAACAAAAAGGGCTGCCGCACCTTTTCGGTACGGCAGCCCCTGCTGCAGTTGGAATGACTTTATGCGGGAACCTGACTGACGTCCGCCATGCCGGCAGCCGCAGAACGAAGAACCGTGGTATCGGTCGTATTGACCAAATCGTCGTGGTTCACGTCCGCCGCAAAGTAATTCGCGGAGTCTTCCGGATACGTGACCATACCGGCGCTGAGCGCGCGCATCTGCGTGATGTCGTTTGACGTCATCATGCCGTCGCCGTTCAGATCGCCGAAGATGACGATCGTGTACGTCGCGTCGACGTTTCCGGAGAAGTCGTTGATCACGCTGACGACCGTGCCCGTTCCGGCGGCGACCGTGTCGTATTCCAGATGGCCGTTGCCTTCCACTTCAAGGTACTGACCCAGAAGATCGTCGGTCAGTAGGTTGAAGTCAAGACCGTAGATGAAGCCGCGTTCGTCGTCGATCACGGTCGTGGAACCGGCCTTGGCGATGAGCGTCACCTTGTCGGGAACCCAGACCGCGAACAGCGTCTTGACGCCGGTGGTGGTCGGTGCGTAGGACTGAAGACCTGCCGTGGCGTTCGCCTTATCCGACCAGCCGGAGAAGATGAAGCCGGTCTTGACGAAATCTTCGCCGGACGGCAGCGCCGACGCCGCGATCGATTCGCCGACCTCGAGCTGGATGCTCTCGGGTCTCGTGCCGGATTCCGCGCCGTTGAGATTGAAGCTGACGGTCGCGTAGTTGACGTTCCAGATCGCGTACAGCGTGACCGGATCTTCACCGCTGATCGTGTACTTCGTCAGCGCCACGGTGCCGGTCGGGCTGGCGCTCCAGCCGCCGAACGAATAATACTTTCTGGAGAAGCCCGTTCCGTCGGGCAGGGTGTTCACGGTCGTGCCGACCGGTCTGGTGATGTCTGCGGGCGCCGTGCCCGTGCCGCCGTTGATGCTGAACTTGATCGTGCCGACCATCTCATAATACGTACCGTACAGCACGAGGTTCTCGGCGGGCATGGTGGCGGGTTTCTGATAGAGCGTGGTCATTTCGGGATCGGTGTACCAGCCGCGGAAGCCGTAGCCCATGTCGGTGTAGTCCTCCGCTTCGGGCAGATCGAACGCTCTGCCGTAGGGGATCCTGTCGACGACCTGATCCAAAGTATACTCTTCATCGCCAGGATAGAGGATGTAGGTCGTGATGGAATACGTTTCGCGCTCGGTGAAACCGAAGAGCGAAGTATCCGCCGAAAGCGTCATCGGGAACGAGGCACGCGCGCCGTCCGCGCTGTTTTCCAGCCTCCAGCCGGTGAATCTGTAGCCGGCGTCAGGCGTGTAGGCGACGGTCGCTTCGGTCACCTGCGTGCCGTTGAGCACTTCGATCGGCTCACCGTACTGGTTGCCGTTGACGTAGAGCGTCAGCAGATAGCCGTCGATGCCGATGGAGCCGTAGAAGTCCATATCCGTCGCGGGATACGTGGTGTAGTTGAAGGGAACGCCGTTCGCCGTCTTCCAGCCGGAGAACACCTGACCCTGGTTCACCGACACGGTCGGCGCCGTGACTTCGGTGCCGTACGCGCCGACGAGCGTCTGATAAGGCGTCGTGCTGCCGTCGAGGTAGAAGCGCAGCGTAATGGTTTTGGGCGTCCATTTTGCGCTCAAGCTGAGATCATTCGCCGGATACTTATCGATGGAATATGCCACGGTATCCTGCTCCCAGCTGCTGAACGTGTAGCCCTCGCGCGTGGGATCCGCGGGAACGTTCGCTACGGGATTGTCGAACAGGCCGGTGAGCGTGGCGATCGACTGGCCGTTCTGGAATTTACCGCCGTTGGCGTCGAGGGTGATCGTGGTGCTCTTGCGCATGTACCACAGGTCGAGCACCAGCGGGTTCGAGGTCTCGCCGCGGACGACGCCGCTTTCGTTCGGATTGTTGCAGGTGAAGCCGTCGTAGGTCTTCGCCGTTGCCGTGACCGTGGTGCCGACCGCAGCGCGCAGCGTCTGCTGCTCATAGGTCTCCATGAAGCCGCTGGCATCGAGCGTCTGTCTGTGATGACGGACGTAGTACGAGACCTGCTTGCCGGTCCACTTCGCGTACAGCGTGATCGCGTCCGCATACGGCACCGGGAACGCGGTGGCGTTCACGTAGTCGGTGTCGTCGGGATCGTTGGTCAGCGTCCAGCCTGCGAAATTGTAGTAATCACGCGTGGGCGTCGGCAGTTTCACCGTGCCGCCCTGCTTGGCATTGTCGATCGCGTCGAGCGACGCGCCGCCGTTGGTGATGAAGTTGATGCGGCAGGCCTGCATCTGGGTGACGGCGAATCTGTGGTCGCCGTCCACAACGACGTTGGTCGTGTTGTTCCAGTTCTTCGTGTTGGTGTAGACGTCGGTCGGCATCAGACAGGCGGCGATCTTACCGTCCGTTCTGTCGGGCGTTCTCGTGAAGTCCTCGGACAGAAGGAGCTGCGCATAGTTCGTGACGCCGTCCGCAATCGGCGCGTCGCTGCGCACGATGAACTGGAACGAAGCCAGATCCTGCTCCTGCGTGGGACGGTAACGCTTGCCGGTGCTCACGTCCGGCGCATCGAAGTAAACGAATTCATAATGGCTGTATTCGTCCTTGAGCGTGGTGTTGTCGATGACCCAGTCTGCGGGGAAGAACTGCGTCGCGGGCGCGATCGTGCCGGGCATGATACGGCCGGTGGGCGTACCGCAGTCGGTCACGGTGCCGCCGCCGGGATTACGCACCAGCGTGAAGTAGGCTCTGCCCGCGATCTTATTACACGCGCTTGTACCGGTGATATTGGAGGTGACCGGCTGTCCGTTGAGCGCCGGCTGCAGGTATCTATTGTCGTAATAGACGACGAAGCGGTGGTTCGTCACGTAACGGTTCGCCATCAGGGAGACGGTCGCCGTAATGACGTCGCCCTGTTCGACCGTGCCCGCCTCGTCGGCGTCGGTGCGCAGACGGAACGTCGCGACGTACGGCTCCTCTTCCCACGTTGCCACGAACGTGAACGTGTCGGCTTCGTCGGTCGCGGCCGGGACGACGTTATCCGTATACGGCTCGCCGTTGAGCGTCCAGCCGGTGAACACGTACTCGGGCATGGTCGGATCTTCCGGGAAGATCAGTTCGGAGCCGCCGGGCAGGCCTTCGTAATCGGTGGCATAGAAGTCCTCGCCCATGGTGCCGCCGTTGGGATCAAAGATCAGGTCGACCGGCAGGCCTTCCCAGATCGCATACAGCGTTCTGCTGCTTGTCAGCGAGAAATCGGTCGACTGGGGGCTGCCCTTGCCTTCGGGGTTTCTGTACCAGCCCACGAACTGGAAGCCTTCGTTCACAAGCACCGGCAGGTCGATGAGTTTGATGCGGGTGCCGACGTCGTACGTCCCGACGATGATCTGCTCGCCGTTCTGCGGGTCAATGACCAGATTGCGTACGGCAGTGTTCCATTTTGCAAAGACCTGGATGTCGCCGTCGGGGATCGTGAAGGTGCTCATATCCACTGCGTGCGTACATTCAAGGTCGTAGTACCATCCGTCAAAGCCGGTGTTTTCCTTGGAGGGCGGGAGCGGGATATCAATGGGCGTGCCGTAAAGATCCGTCACAGAGAAGGACGGGCTGTCGTCTGCAAACTTTCCGCCGTTCGCGTTGAAGGTCACGGTAAAGCTGTTCTCCGCCCATCTGGCATAAACGGTGTTCAGGCTGCCCATGGTGAAGGTGTCCCAATCGACGGGCGTCGTGAACGTGGTGTCGGTATACCAGCCGAGGAAACGGCAGCCGGTCTTGGTCGGCACTTCGGTCGGTCCGGCGTAATGCGCGCCGTCCGCACCGACGTAGGTCTCGATCGGGCTGCCGCCCTGCGTGTCGAACACAAGGCTCTTGCCGGTGACGCGCCAGCCTGCGTACACGGTGTACGCCACGCCGGCATTGTCGTTCTTGACGTCGAGATCTGCCTGGAAGTACGGGCTGTTGGGATTGATATAGATCGGCCACGTGACAGGCTGCGTGCATGCGGCGTCATAGTACCAGTTGACGAACGCGTAATACAACTTCGTGGGGTTGGTCGCCGGTCTCTGGAACTGACCGGTCAGGCTCGTCGTGAGCGTCTGGGGCATGTTCTCCACGCCGTTCATGTTGGCCACGAACTGGAGGCTGATGAGCTTGGTCGTCTTATTCGTATTCGTTTCGATCAGTCCGTTGATCGCATTCGTGAGATTGGCGCGCATCTGGTCGACGACAGCCTGATAGCGGGCGTCGAGCAGCTTGTTCTGCGTGTTCATCTCATAGTCGATGTCGTCAAGCGCTTCGTTGAGCGCGGACGCAAGCGTATACTGATAATACTTGCCGTGCGTGCCGTCCGAATAATCCTCGTAGAAATCGGGATCGAGCGTATCGGCGATCGTGTTTTTGATGGTGTTGATCTGCGAATAGTCGGCGTCGGCGTACATCATGCCGGACTGCCACGCGCCGGTGCTCGCATTGTACTTCGGCAGCGCTGCGTTCAGCGCGCTGATCGCGGCGTTGATCTCTGCCTGCGTGACGTTGACCTTGCCGTAAATGGTCCACGCATTCTGCAGCGCGGCGAAATACTCGTCCCACGTACGGAAAGCGGAATTGGGATTGCCGGCGGGCGCAGTGTTGCGGAAGTGCGCCTGCTGACAGTTCTGCGTCGTCACATCGTCAAGCAGCGTCTTGAGCGCCGTCTTGTCGTACGTCACGATGTTGATCTGATAGTTACACAACGTGTCGTGATAGGACTTCTGCGTTATGCCGAGAACTCTTGTGATCTGGCCTTCCCAATGGATCTGGGAGTTGATCTTCGCTGTACCGCCCGCTGCGGGAAGATTGCCGGAGAAGGGCGCCGAAACACCCTGTCCGACGCCGAGTCCTGTCTTGCCGGGCGAGTTCAGGGAAAACGCGGTGGTCGTGTTGCCGTTGATCGACTGCTGGGTAATGCTTGCCCCGCA
Organism: Oscillospiraceae bacterium; assembly: GCA_902787275.1. Lineage (GTDB taxonomy): Bacteria > Bacillota > Clostridia > Oscillospirales > Acutalibacteraceae > UBA1425. Next base: position 10,949 of record CADAGA010000011.1, read on the forward strand.
AAAAGACTGCGGGTGGTTATCCGGATCCTCCAGCGATGCGTGCGTCATGGCGGTGGCCGCCAAACCAACGTCGGTGAGCGTCGCCTTCTGGCTGACGTCGACGTACAGAGTGCCTTTCGCCGTCAATGCAGCGGTATGCGTCTCGTCGTCGCCGCTGCCCTGGTTCCAGTCCCAATAATAGGACGCCGCGTGGATGCCGGAGGATACGGTGTGCTGGCCGAGGCTCTCGTTGATGTAACACTGGGTGTAATGCTCCGCCGTTTCAGTCGCCGGGTCGCCGAACACCGGTCCGATCCACTCGACGTGATGATTGTACGTCGTGTGTCCGGACAACGAGTTCTTGTGGCGGATATAGGTGGCGAAGCCGGGATTGCCGTAACGCGGCTGGACCTGCGACCAGGCGTAAGTGACGTAGGTCTTGCCGGCGATCGTGCACGAAACGGTCCATTTGACCACGGTCGAGCCGTCGTCCGCAGGCGCGGTCTTGAGCACGCCGCCCTGGACCGACCAAACGGAACCGCCCTCGCCCTGCGCCTGGCGCGGGGAGAGCTGGATGCCGGCGTCGCTGCACTGCAGCGAGATATCCTGCACGGACGCGCCCGCAACGTGCGAGGTGATCGTCACCTGGATCTCACCGCCCGGCTTGACGTTCGAGCCGCTCGAATAATAGTCGCTGCCCCACGTCTCGATACGATCGGGGACGGTCAATACGACGGTCGGACTCAGTCTGGTCGCCGGGACGCGCGGTACGTTCGGCGCGGCGCTGCCCGAAACGGTAAACGCGACTGCCATCGTGGTGAAGACCATCACAACGGCAAGCAGCGCACTGAGTGAACGCTTGACATTTTTCATAGTTGAGTTCCCTCCGTTCTAAGTGTACATCGGCGATGTTTTCCGCAGCGGCTCGCCGAAGCATTAGTCTCAAAAAGAAAATAACTCGGGACACCACTACAGAATAAAACACTTCTATACAATTTGACTTTATCACATTCATGCAACAATGTCAATATAAAAAAGCCGGAAACCGGATTCTTTTTGCACACTTTTAACGAGAAACCGCCGTCTTTCCCACAGCGCCGCAAACCGGAAAACGTTTCCGCGAAAAAAAAGTAAAAAAACTATTGAAAAGCGCTGTAAAATATGTTACTATATGCACGATAATCTTTTGCTGGGTGTAGTGTCGGTTGTCGATTTTCAGCCCGAAGGAGCATGATTGTGGAAGACGCAGCACGTTCGGTATCTCCCGCCGCCCTGTATGAAAAGCTGGAGCAGGTCTATCGCCTGCTGTGCGGCAAAGTCGGCTCCCGTTCCCTGGGCAGCGGTCAGGGCCGGTACCTGCAGCTTCTGCTCTCCCGCGACGGCGTGACGCAGGCCGAGCTGGCCTCGCTGCTGGGCGTTTCACCGTCCACCGCGAGCGAGTTGACGGACAAGCTCCTCGCCGCCGGTCACATCACCCGCGAAAAGGCTGCCGGCGACAAGCGCCGCGTGCTGATCTTCATCACCGACAGCGGACGCGAGGCCGCCGCCGCATTCCGGCAGGAATCCGCCGGTGCGCTGCAGGACGCGTTCGACGTGCTGCCTGCCGACGCGCAGGCGCAGCTGTTCGCCCTGCTGTGCGGCATCCTCGAGCCGGACAAGCCGCTTCCCGCCGCATCGTGTGCCGAGCCGATGATCCGTCCCGGCAAGCGCGTATAAGATTATCCTTACCGCGTATCCATTCGTCTTCGGACGTTTGAATAAATCTACGAAAGGAGTTTGTATTATGGCAATCTTCGAAAATGCTCTGAATGTTATTTTGAAGGCTTTCGCATGGATCACCACGTCTGGCGCGTCTCAGTATGCGTACGATGCACTGACCGCGTTCATGAACCTCATCCTCAAAGTCGCCGGCAACGTCGGCTCCAACTAAGGGAAAGGTTTGTTCTGGAAAGATTTTATTCTTTTGGCCAACAGAATAAGCAAAAAAGACTGTCGCAACCGTTTGGTTGCGGCAGTTTTCCTTTTATTATAGAATTGCGGTGCGGCAGGTCGTCACGTTCCGCTGTGTCGCGGTCTGCCGCAGTTTTCGCAGAATTTGCCCGTGTTGTACGCGCCGCACGCGCAGCCCCACATCGCCGGCCGCGCCTGTGAAGCGAGGAGCACCGCTCCGAGAGCGCCGCCCGAAGGATTGGCTGCCGCTGCCTGCATCGCGTCCGCCTGCGCCGCGACGAGCGTCGCCGCCGCCATCGCAGGATCGGTCAGCACCTTGGCGCGCTGGATCATGCGGAACGCGTCCATATCCTGCGCCCACACCGTGAGCGACGCGATCGCCACGGAATACGGTTCGATCCCGCGCAGGGAAACCCATTTTTCACGCAGCGCGTCACGGACGATCTTGCAGACCGTTTCGGTGTGCTGCGGCAGTTCGTACGGCCGCACGCTCTCGATCGTCCCGCTCAGCGCGGTCATGATCGCCGTCGACGCCTCGGCGTCCATCTGCGATTGCAGCTCCCGGCGCGTGTACTGACTTTTTACGTTTCCGGTAACGTGTCTGTAAAACGTCACAGGGTCGCAGACGCGGTAGGAATACGTGCCTTCGACGCTGACCGCCGCGTCCATCTCCAGACCGGTGTTCGCGTCGCGCAGCCGCAGCGTCACGTTCGGCAGGCTGAACGGATTGTCCGGACACTCCTTCGTGTTGACGTAGTACACGCGCTGCACGACCGGCACGTCGCCGCCGAAGGCGAAGCGTCGGCCAACGTCCTTCACTACGGACTTCGCACCGCCGCCGAAAATGCCGCGCGCCTGTTCGCCCGTGAACTTGTGCTCGCCGGGCGCGTCGTAGCAGGCGATCACCTTGCCCATCTCCGTCACGACCGCCGCCGCGCCGTCCGGCACGAGGATCGCCGAGCCGGCGGAGATCACGTTTTCATCGCCCTTCGTATTGGCGGAGCGTTCCGACTGCATCTTCCGCCCGCGCTGCACGAGCACGTCCGCGCCGAGCGCGTCACAGGAAAACGCCTCCAGCCACTGGTCCGCCATCGCACCGCCGACCGATGCGCCGAATGCTTTGAAAATACCCATCGCGTTATTTCCCCTCTATCACACGCATCATGTCCCGCGCCACGTTTTCCCACGTGAAGCGCTTTGCCTTTTGCAGGGCGCTCTCGGAATAGCGCGCATACAGCGCCGGATCTTCACATATCTTGCGGATCGCCGACGCGAGCTCCTGCGGGTCGTCGCTTTCGATCAGCTCGCCGTTGCTGCCCCTGTCGATGATCTCCGGCATGGCGCAGATGTTCCGCCCGACGCACGGCAGCCCGTACGCCATCGCCTCGACGAACGCGATGCCGAAGCAGTCGAACCGCGACGGCAGCACGAACAGATCGCAGCTCCCGAGCAGCTCGGACAGCGCCGTTTTGTCCACAAAGCCGTGGTTGACGACGTTATCCCCGTGCGGGAAGTCCTCGCGCAGGCCGCACACGTGCAGCACGTACCGCACGCTGCCGCTTTCGTTGAGCCGTTCGACAGCCTGCACCGCGAGGTCGACGCCCTTGCCGATATATGTCACGCCCGTCAGCAGCAGATGGATCTGCTGCGGATCGCCGACCGCCCGCGCGTGCCCGACCGACGGTGCCGTCACGCCGTGCCAGTTGGCGCCTGCGTAAACGACGTGCACCCGCTCCGCGGGAACGCCGGTCGTTTCGATCATCGACCGCGCGAGCCAGCGACTCATGCAAAACACACCCTGTGCGTTTTGATAGATCGGGCGCACGAACGCCGCCGCACGCCGCACGTCCTCCAGATCCTCCGCGCGGTATCCGTAAGGCAAATGCCCCTGCTCGGCATAAAAATCCAGAGAGAGATCATGTGAGGAGTCGGTGTACACGTAGTAGGGCGGCAAATCTTTTGACGGTAAAAAGCCGCCGAACTCCAGCAGCACGTCATAATCGTCCTTGCTGCAGTGCTTGCGAAGCAGTGAAGAATTCAGCGGGTTCATCCGCGAAACGCCCAGCTTGGAGACCGCCTTCTTTTCGCGCAGCGTGCGCGCCACGTCCAGATGCCGCAGCGTGTTCCGCCGCAGCAGAACACCCGTATGCAGCGCCGACAGGTCGAGCGTGTCGATCTCGGTCTGCGGCAGGGCGTCGAGCGCGCAGAAAAGGCTGTACGGCGTTCCCGACCAGGAACGCGCGTTTCGGATATCGAACGCAGCCGCCATACAGATCTTCATTGCAAACACTCTTTCTCAATCAGTAAATCAGTAGAATCGTTCTTATTTTTCCTCGACCGTATACTCGCCGCTGTGCAGCGGGATCGTCGTCGCGTTGTGCAGGCGGCCGTGCGGCTTCTGCGGGTCCTTGAACACGTATCCCGCCGGCAGGATGACGTCGCCGACGAGCGTTTCGGGACATTCCACGTTCAGCCGGATCTGCGTGCCCTCGCGGCGCCAGCGCACGTCGACCTTGCCCGCCGGCGCATAGTAAAACGCGTCGGCAAACGACAGCGCGCGCAGGAAATCGGGCGCGACGTCGATGCGGTCCGCAGACGTATTGCGGGGATTGACGCGGATGCCTGCGACGCGCTGGATAAACCAGCTCACGATGTCGCCGAAGAAGTGGTGATTCAGGGAGTTCGGATCGTCCCAGTCCTCCTGCGGGGTGAAATCCTCCGGCAGCGTCGTCAGGCCCTGCTCGACGAAGAAGCCGTAAGACGGATAGTCGCGGCGTGTGATCATGCGGAACGCGAGATCGCCGCGTCCGCAGTCCGAAAG